>JAICUC010000043.1 GCA_025936075.1 Nitrospira sp.
AGCACCGCTAACAGGTGCTATTGGACGACGGATTGGAGTATGAGTACCCGGATCTCAGCGTTCGCTTCCATGCGCAGGAAGGAACGGCCGGGCTGGGAGGCATAGTGTTTGGAGTGCGCGATACACGCAATTTTTACGCGGCGGTCGTCGATTCGATCAGTCAAAAGGTGCAGCTCGTTCGCATCTCGAATGGACGCGAACTGCTCCTCGCGCAGGCGTCGGTCAACTTGAAGCCGGTCGATTGGCATTCGCTCAGAGTGCAACGAAACACCATCATCAGCAAAGATTTTATTGAAGTAGTTGTAGACGGAGTGCTCGTCCTTTCCGTTGAAGATCAAGCCTTGGGACTGGGACGGATTGGGCTAGTCGTTCTTGGGTCCTCTACCGTGTTGTTCGACAGCTTCCATGCAGTTCCTCTTTTCTCCCACCGGCCGCTTTCCACGCCTCCGGCCTATTAATGTAGATTCGC
Organism: Nitrospira sp.; assembly: GCA_025936075.1. Taxonomy (GTDB): domain Bacteria; phylum Nitrospirota; class Nitrospiria; order Nitrospirales; family Nitrospiraceae; genus Nitrospira_D. The sequence goes on from JAICUC010000043.1 coordinate 470, forward strand.
CGGCGAGCCGATTTGGCCTCAAACTTGCCTTTTCTCGTTGGGCTGGAGTAGGATCGAATAGCCGGTTTGTGAAAGGCCTGGCAAGACCGGTGTGGAAGAGTGACAAGGCCTGAATGGATGTTGTGTTGGGCCAGCCCGGGAATCTGATCGGAAGCCAGAGCTAAGCCGCCGCTGTGTTGACGTCTTCGGCCCATTCCTTCCCCGTTGTTTTCTCGAGTCCAAGACAACATCATTGTGTCAAAGGAGGAGTATGATGGGTGCGAAGATCTATGTCGGTGGATTGCCCTATTCAACGACTGAGCAACAACTAAGCGACCTGTTTGCGGCGCATGGGGCCGTTGCCTCGGCGCGGATTATCACGGACAAATTCACAGGGCAGTCTCGCGGGTTTGGATTTGTCGAGATGTCGTCCGATGCTGAGGCGCAAGCGGCGATTACCGCTTTGAACGGCACGCAGCTCGGTGGTCGTACGTTAACAGTGAACGAAGCTCGTCCTCAGGAGCCCCGTTCTGGTGGAGGAGGGCGTGGAGGATTCGCGGGTGGTCGCGGGTAACCTCAGATCTGTTCAGATGTAACGAGGGCTGCCGGATTTTCCGGTAGCCCTCGTTACTTTTTGGATTGCGATATCAGGAGTCATCGATGTCCACCCGGATTTCCGTTCACATTGTTTCACCGGGAGAGGACCGTGTCATCCTTTAAGTTGGAAGCTCCCTTCATACCTTGTGGCGATCAGCCGGAGGCCATCGCAAGATTGACTGCCGGAGTGCAGTCCGGGACGAGGCACCAAGTATTGCTCGGAGTGACGGGGTCCGGCAAGACCTTCACGATGGCGAATCTCATCGAGCGTGTCCAGAAGCCGACGCTCGTGTTGGTTCACAACAAGACGTTGGCCGGCCAACTCTATCAAGAGTTCAAGCATTTTTTCCCCCACAATGCCGTCGAATACTTCGTGAGCTATTACGACTATTATCAACCGGAGGCGTATATTCCGCAGAGTGACACGTATATCGCGAAGGATGCCTCGATCAACGATGCCATTGATCAGATGCGTCACTCCGCCACGACCGAACTGTTGCAACGAAACGACGTACTGATCGTATCCTCGGTGTCGTGTATCTATGGGCTTGGGTCACCGGAGGTCTACCATGACATGCTCATTTATTTGGAGGAGGGCGTTGAAACGAGGCGAGAAAAGATTTTATCGAAACTGGTGGAGATCCAATACGAGCGCAATGATGTGGATTTTCATCGGGGGACGTTCCGGGCGCGTGGTGATGTGATCGAGATTTTTCCTGCCTCGTCTGAGGCCAAGTCGGTGCGCATTGAGCTGTTCGGAGACGTTGTGGATGCCATTCATGAGATCGATCCACTCACCGGGAAATCATTGGCCAAGCTTCCCAAAATCGCGATCTATCCGAATACCCATTACCTCATTGCTCCCGATCGCTATGAGCGGGCCATTACCGGCATTGAGGAAGAATTGGAGGAACGCTTGGCCTCGTTCAGGAAGACGGGTCGGCTGCTGGAGGCTCAACGGCTCGAACAGCGCACCAAGTTCGATCTGGAGATGATCCGAGCCATGGGGTATTGCCATGGGATCGAAAATTACTCGCGTCATCTCAGCGGACGGAGGTCAGGTGAACCGCCTCCCACATTATTGGACTATTTTCCGAAGGATTTTCTGTTGATCGTCGATGAGTCTCACGCGACCGTGCCGCAAGTCGGTGGGATGTATGAGGGAGATTACTCCAGAAAACGGACGTTGGTGGAGTATGGATTTCGACTCCCGTCGGCGGTCGACAACCGTCCATTGAAGTTTTCCGAGTTCGAGAGTTGTCTCAATCAGGTGGTGTATGTGTCCGCGACACCGGGTCGCTATGAACTCGAGCATGCCGGCCCTGATGTGGTCGAGCAGATCGTTCGCCCGACGGGTCTCATGGACCCCCCAATCGATGTCGTGCCGGCCAAAGGGCAGGTGGATCACTTGCTGGGCCAGGTGCGTGCGGAAGTTGCCAAGAGAGGGCGAGTCTTGGTTACGACCTTGACGAAGCGCATGGCGGAAGATTTGACCGAGTATTATCACGATCTTGGAATCAAAGTGCGCTATCTGCATTCCGACATCAAGACTCTTGAGCGAGCCGAAATCGTCCGCGATCTCCGGTGCGGGACGTTTGACGTGCTGGTCGGAATCAATTTATTGCGCGAAGGGCTTGATCTCCCCGAAGTGAGCCTGGTAGCCATCCTTGATGCTGATAAGGAAGGGTATTTGCGCTCATACCGCGCATTGATCCAAACGGCTGGACGAGCCGCGCGCAATCTCGAAGGACGGGTGATCTTCTACGGAGATGTCGTGACGGATTCAATGAAACAGGCGATCGATGAAACCAACAGACGTCGCGGGATTCAAGCCGAGTACAACCGAGTCCACGGCATTACGCCGGTCGGTATTACAAAAGGGATTCCTTCCCTTGAGTATGCGGTGGCCGACATGGACTACGTGCAATTGCCGTTTGCGGCTGAATCGACAGATCAGTATGGGGATGGGGAGCCAACGGATCAGCTCATCGAACGGCTGGAGTCAGAAATGAAAGCGGCTGCCAAAGAACTGGCTTTTGAGCGGGCCGCAGAGTTGCGGAATCAAATTCGATCGCTCCGGCTCCAAGCGTTGAATGCCAAGTCTTAAGAAATCGAAGGAGTAAGAGCCGGACTTCGTCTACAGAATCTTCAGACCGCGGTCGAAAATACGGCAGTCGTTCTCCTTACTTACTTCAGACTGCTAGACGTGTTTGTAAAGATAGATTCCGATGAACATTCCGAGGATGCTCAGAATATTCACTTTAATGTTGAATCCAAATACGAGTTTGATCAGAACAAGGTCGATGGTGAGCGGCGGATTGATGCCGGGATTAAAGTTCGTCGCGAAAATGCTTTGAATGGTGCCTTGAGGTGCCATGGCGTGAAGTATCTCTCCGAGTATCCCACCCAAAAGCCCTCCGATCAGCACAAAGATGAGCAACACCCAGGGCGATTTTCTCACGCGGCCACTCTTCTTTCTTTATGGGTTTCCGTACGGTGATTCTTTGGTGGCTGAATGGCACCATATCCGAAGGTTTTCGGCATGTCAATAAAACTACTGACTTGTTGATGCCTTGACTTGCCCAGCTTGGTCCGATACACTCCCCGATGCTCTTTTCCCTGGATTTTCGAGGCGATCGGATGTCTGGTGCAAGGCTTCGATGGCCTCTTTCTTTATGGTGATGCGGCGTCATGCTCGATGCGCTGAGCGATAAGTTTGAGAAAATTTTGAAGAAGCTCCGAGGGCAAGGTGTGCTTACGGAGCAGAATATCACGGAAGCACTGAAAGATGTGCGGTTTGCGCTTCTTGAAGCAGACGTCAACTTTAAGATCGTCAAGGAGTTCATCGATCGCGTCCGTCAAAAGGCCGTGGGCCAGGAAGTCCTGCAGAGTCTGACTCCCGGACATCAGGTCGTCAAAGTCGTCTGGGATGAGCTCAAAGGGATGATGGGGCATGAGCGGGCGGGACTTGCCCTGAGCTCAAAGCCGCCGACGATCTTAATGATGGTCGGATTGCAAGGAGCCGGAAAGACCACCGCCAGCGGGAAGCTTGCGCGCCTGTTTAAGAATCAGGGCAAGCGAGTGCTTTTGGTTGCCGCCGACCCGCGTCGTCCAGCAGCCGGTGAGCAACTAAGCGCCCTTGGTCGGGATCTCGGAGTGGAAGTTCACCGGGCGGATCATGCTCAGGCTTCTCAGTCGGATGTGGTGTCTATTTGCCGTGCGGGTGTAGAGCGAGGGCGTGATCAGGGTTTTGATCTCATCATTCTGGATACCGGAGGTCGATTACATATCGACGACGAGTTAATGGACGAACTTGTCGGAGTGAAAACAGCCGTGTCTCCTCATGAGGTATTGTTGGTAGCCGACGCGATGACCGGACAGGATGCGGTCACCATGGCTGGGCAGTTTGATCAAAAGGTCGGATTGACCGGTATTATTCTGACTAAAGTTGAAGGGGACGCACGCGGAGGGGCGGTCTTGTCGATCCGGGCCGCAACCGGCAAGCCCATCAAATTTCTTGGTGTCGGGGAAAAGCTGGATGCACTGGAGTCGTTTCATCCGGACCGGATGGCTTCCCGTATTCTTGGGATGGGCGATGTACTGTCGCTCATTGAAAAAGCCCAAGAGAACATCACACGGGAGCAGGCGGAGGAAGCTCAGAAGCGGCTCACCAGTAATACCTTCACCCTGGAAGATTTTCGGACTCAGCTCGGCCAGATGAACCGCATGGGCTCGTTCGAGCAGATTCTTGGCATGCTCCCAGGTGGGCAAAAACTCAAGCAAGCGATCGAAGGCGACAAGCCGGAGCGAGAGATCGGCCGTGTGATCGCCGTGATCGATTCCATGACTCCGCGCGAACGCCGCGATCATACTATCATCAATGGAAACCGGAAGAAGCGGATCGCTCGTGGCAGCGGTACGACGGTGCAGGAGGTGAATCGTCTCATCAAGCAGTTCTTGTCCGCCAAGAAGTTGGCAAAAGCCATGACAGGTGCGGGAGGGCGCCGACAACTCGCCCAACTCATGCGATCTCGGTAATGATCATGACAAATAGTGAGAACTAACGTAAAGGAGGAGAGTTGTGGCTGTACATTTGAGACTCGCTCGAACGGGAAGACACAAACGACCGATGTACCGGGTGGTAGCGGCTGATTCACGAAAAGCGCGCGACGGGCGATTCCTGGAAATTCTTGGAATTTTTGACCCGTTGAAAGAAGCGGGCGTGCCGGAGTTGAAGCAGGAACGGGTTCTGACTTGGCTGAGACACGGTGCTCAGCCCACGGTGACCGTGCGGACGTTGCTGCGTAGGGCCGGAGTCTGGACGCAGTTTGAGGCCGAAAAAGCCGCGCAGAAAAAAGCGCCTGCGAAATCCTGATGTCTCGATGGTGAATCAACCGGAAACCGTGACGGTGGGACGGATCGAGCGCCCCTTTGGCGTCAAGGGAGAAGTAAAGGTTCGGCCGCTGTCCGATGTGCCAGGCCGATTTGAAGGGTTGAGGAGTGTGAGTCTCCGTGCAAAGAACGGACAGACTCTTGAGACCAGCGTCACCCATGTCAGGCGGGTGGGGGCTGAATTTATTCTTGGATTCACCGATTTGACGACGCCGGAGGATGCGAGTCTCTGGAGAGGCGGATTCATCCAGACGATTCGTGGAGCTGTGCCCGGGCTTCCGGATGGTCAGTACTATGAGTGCGATCTGATCGGTCTTGCCGTCTTCAGCGAGGAGAATCAGCCGATCGGGGTTCTGGAGGAGGTCTGGGATTTGTCGGGAAATTTTCTGTTTGTTGTTCGACAAGGAGCCAAAGAAATCTTGATCCCCGCAGCGAAAGAATTGGTTCGTACCGTCGATCTGACGACTCGAAAAATGATCGTCCGGTTGATCGACGGATTGGGTGATTAGCATGTTACGGTTCGATGTGCTCACACTGTTCCCCGGGATGTTCGCCCCGGTCTTGGCTCACAGCATGCTCAAACGAGGTCAAGAAAAAGGGCTTCTCACTGTGAAGGTGCACAATGTGCGCGACTTCACGGCGGATCGCCACAAAGTGGTCGATGATATGCCGTATGGAGGCGGGGCCGGCATGGTGATGAAGGCCGAGCCGATACTTCTTGCGGTTGCCGCGCTTCGAAATGAAGCGCAGGTAAACGGTGAGGACATTCGGATGATGTTTCCAACTCCTCACGGGCGGCCTTTTACACAAGACTATGCGCACCAGTTGGCGGGTGAACGTCGCCGAATCGTCATTCTGTGCGGGCACTATGAGGGAGTGGATGAGCGTGTCCGCCTGACATTAGCTCCGGAGGAAGTTTCACTCGGAGATTATGTGTTGACCGGCGGCGAATTGCCGGCGCTCATATTGATCGATGCGGCGGCCAGACTGGTTCCCGGCGTCTTGGGCGACCCAAGCTCTGTTTTGGAAGAGTCGTTTTCCGATGCGTTGCTGGAGTATCCGCAGTACACGAGGCCGGCAGACATCGGAGGAATCGGTGTGCCCGATGTCTTGCTTTCGGGGCATCATGAGGCCATTCGGTTGTGGCGTCGAAAACAAGCGTTGCGCAGCACGTATGTGCGACGCCCCGATCTTCTGAAAGATCGGATATTCACGAAGGAAGATCAACAGTTATTGGATGAATTGATGAGCGAAGGCCTTTTGACGGCCTCGACATCACGCCGGGAGGAGGGTTAGTCCATGAATCAGTTGGAGCGAGTTCAGCGGTCGTTGACGAAAAAATCAGTGCCGAGCTTTGAGATCGGGGATACCGTCAGGGTCCATGTCAAAGTCGTCGAAGGTGAGAAAGAACGTATTCAAGTCTATGAAGGAACCGTGATCGCGCGCAAGGGGAGTTTGAATACTGAAACATTTACGGTCCGAAAACTTTCCTACGGAGTCGGGGTTGAACGGATTTTCCCTGTACATTCTCCCATCGTCTCCAAGGTTGATGTGGTTCGGCAAGGGCGCGTTCGGCGCGCGAAGCTGTACTACCTGCGCGGCAAAAAGGGGAGATTTGCGAAGGTCGAAGAGCGCGAATTTGTCGGAGAGAGTAAATCCTCGACACAACCGACAGCTTCTGAGGAGACTGTGACGGCCTAGATTGCTTCCATGTATGTGTTCCCTCACGGCAATGCGATGGCATGATCGGCGAAGGGATGTATGATAGACCCACCGAAGAGTTTGAGCGGACAGCCCGGCTACGTGGGTATCGTCGTATTGCCGGTATCGATGAAGCGGGACGCGGTCCATTAGCAGGTCCGGTCGTCGCCGCCGCTGTCGTCTTACCGACCCGATGTCGACTCTTAGGCGTCGATGATTCCAAGCAACTTTCTGAAGGAAAGCGAGACCGATTGTATGCCGCGATTCTTGAGCAGGCCCTGGGAGTGGGAATCGGATCGGCGGACGTTGGTGAGATCGATCGGTTCAATATTCTAGAAGCGACCCGGCTAGCGATGCGGCGAGCCATCGATCAGTTGGCTCCTTCCCCTGATTATCTACTCATTGATGCCGTGGCTCTTCCTGGAATCAGAATCTCTGTACAACCTATCATTAAGGGAGACTCGCTTTCCCTCTCGATTGCCGCTGCCTCCATCGTCGCCAAGGTCACGAGGGACCGTCTCATGGCGATGTATCATGACATGTTTCCCGAATATGACTTCCTCTCGCATAAGGGGTATTGTACGACAGGACATCTGCAGCGATTGGCGCGCCACGGCCCGTGCTCCATTCATCGTCGAACGTTCATGCCGGTGCAAGAGATGATCATCGCCGCAAAAAAAGAGTGGACCGGACGAATGAACCGTACCGTGTTCGAACAGTAAACGCATGACCATTTCCGACCCGCGCCATCAGTTCGGCCAAGCCAGCGAAATGCAAGCCGAACAGTTCTTGGTGGCCAAGGGTTATCGAATTCTCGATCGCAACGTACGGACTTTTCTCGGCGAATTGGACCTGGTGGCAGAAGACCAAGGTGTTGTGGTCTTTGTCGAGGTCAAGGGCAGGACCACGGAAGCCTTCGGCGGTGCTTTGCTGGCGGTGGATCATCGCAAGCGTGTGAAGTTGACGAAACTGGCCGCGCAGTATTTAGCGCAACGGCATTGGTCCGATAAGGAGTGCAGATTTGATGTGGTGTTGGTCCAGGGGAAATCTTCCGATCAAGGACGGATCGAACATCTTCAGAACGCGTTTGACGGCGGCGAGTAAGGAAAATTCAAGCCTTTCTCCAAGGGGTTTCCATGGATGCCATTATCCAACTCATCCATGTGTCCAAATGGCATAATCGAAAAGCCGCGCTATCCGATGTCACGCTTGAGATCGAGAAGGGAGAGTTTGTCCTGCTCATGGGAGCGAGCGGAGCCGGGAAGTCTACCCTGTTGCGCATGCTGATCGGTGAGGAACAGCCGGATGAAGGTCAGATTTTCGTTCACGGTAGGAATGTCACGAAGATTAGACCGACCGAGATTCCCTATCTTCGACGGAAAGTCGGCGCGGTCTTTCAAGACTTTCGTCTCTTGCCGAAGAAATCCATCTTCGACAATGTGGCGCTCCCGTTGATCGTTCAAGGTGCCTCTGAGAAAGATATCCGCCGTAAAGTCACCGAGGCATTGCGCGCGGTCGATGTCGATCACAAAAAAGATCAGTTGCCGAACAGTCTCTCCACGGGAGAGCAGCAGCGTGTGTGCATTGCGCGGGCGATAGTCAACGGACCGGTGGTGCTTTTGGCCGACGAACCCACAGGCAATCTTGACCCGGAACGTACAAGAGAGATTATGGAGTTGTTCAAATTGATCAATGCCCGAGGGACGACCGTGATCGTTGCGACGCACGACCTTCATGTCTTGAACCACGTGAATCGGCGGGTGATCACCTTGGTGCAAGGGGTGTTATTGTCCGAGCGGCGGATTGGGCAAGGGGTCGGAGTATGAGGCGACTATTTTATCTCGTTCGCGAAGCATGGGCGAACATGCGGATCAATCGCACGACGACGATCGTTGCCGTTCTGACTACGGCGTTTACCTTGGCCTGTGTGGGCATCTTTCTGTTGCTCTATGTGAATCTACGGAACGCAGCGGGGTCGCTTCAAGAAGATGTCAAGGTCATGGTTTATTTGGAGGATCGACTTCCCGGCAAAGCAATGCAGGAATTGGAGCGAAAACTTAGGACCGATCGTATGGTTGACGGGTTGCTCTTTATTTCGAAAGAACAGGCGCTGGGAGAATTTCGAGTTCAATTCCCCAGTGAGTCTCACTTGCTTGAGGGGCTTGGCGAAAACCCGCTCCCGGCCTCATTCGTGGTGACGCTTGCATCGAGCTTCCGGTCTCCGGATGCGATGAAAGGCTGGGTTGAACGAGTGCAAACGATGGAAGGCGTCGCCAAGGTGGACTATAATCAAGAATGGCTCAGTTTATTGGCGGAACTGATCGGATACATCGAGCTGGCTGCGATCGGGGTCGGTATCCTCCTCTCCGCAGCCGCGGTGACAATCATCGGGAATACGATCAGACTCGCGCTGTTGGGCAGACGGGAGGAGATCGAAATTCTTCGCTCAATTGGAGCCACACGCACGTTCATCCGTATTCCATATTTCCTCGAAGGAGCCGTACTGGGAGCCTGTGGGAGCGCGCTGTCGTTGGGAATCCTCAAGTTTGCGTTTGAACTGTTCCGGCAGCAGATTCAATTGACAGGCCGTTTCAGCGGGATCGAAGGTATGATCTCGTTCTTTCCCCTCTCGGTGTGTCTGGCGCTCATCATGGTAGGAATGGGGCTTGGCTTTGCCGGTAGCGTCGTGTCGCTTCTTCGTGTCGGGGAAGGGCGGCCATGAGAATCTTCTTCGTCATCCTCCTCTGGGGTTTTGCGGTAGGAGGAGAATGGGTATCGGTGGCGGGTGCGGCGAATGATCCGTTCTCCGAAAAAATTGAACGTGAGAGAAAAAGGCTTGAGACGCTGAAGGACAAGATCGAGGAAAAACGGAAACGGGCCGATGAAGCAGAAAAGAAACGAGAATCGGTTTTGCAAGGTATCCAATCTCTGGACGAAGGACTGGTCCATCATCGTCAGGACCATCGTGAGATCAGCAGGAAGCTGCGACAGAAAGATCGGGAGATTGAAGAAATTACAGATCGGCTGATGGCGATGCGAACCAGCATTGATGCACGACGTGAAGCCATTCTTGCCCGGCTTCGCGTACAGTATATGGAAGGACGGTTTGGGCGCGTGAAGGCTCTCTTAACGGCGGACTCATACAGTGATTTCCAGCGTCGAGGGCAATACCTCTCTGCCGTTTCGCACAAGGACTACGAATTGTTGGAGACATTCCGAGCCGATATGGAGCGGATGGAACAGGCTGAGCGTCAGCGCGCCGAGGCCAGAGCCCTACTGGTCGCCTTCAAGCTCAACATCGAGAAGAAGCTGGCCGACATTCGAGTGCTCCAGAAGGAGAAAAAGGGTTATCTGGCGAAGATCACGCATGAAAAAGATGCCTATAATCGCACGGTCGAAGAACTGCAGCGTTCCGCCGCGCGAGTGGATGGCTTGTTGCATGATTTGGAAACGCGCCGACGTGCCATGGCCGTGCACCCTCCGACGTCTTCACCCTTGGCTCATGGAGTGAGAGGCACACTGCCTTGGCCGGCCGACGGAAAAGTCGTGTCGTACTTCGGGCGTCAGAAACACCCCACATTCAATACCTATGTCCAGCGCAAAGGCATCGAAATCCGAACAACAGAGGGAAGCATGATCCATGCCGTCATGGCCGGAAGCGTCGTCTATGCGGACTGGTTGAAAGGATACGGACTCGTTATAATCTTAGATCACGCCAACGGATTTTTTTCCCTGTATGCGCATGCGTCCAAGATTCTGGCCAAAGCGGGGGAACAAGTAACCGAAGGTCAACCGATCGGGGAGACAGGAGACACGGGCATGATCGGAGAAAATACTTTATACTTCGAGTTGCGTGAAGGGGCCGAGCCGGTTGATCCGCTCCACTGGCTGGCGAAACGATAAAGCGCGCATTGTCGGTGTCGAGTCCGAGCGTTCGGCAACACAGGAAAGAAGGGATGTGAAGATTATGGAACAGCAGCCGCGGCGGAAGTCTTGGGTGGTCGGACCGATGATCGCACTCGCCCTGCTCTGCGGAGTGATCATCGGGAAAGGCTGGGAACGAACCGGTCATGCCGGTGAAACTTATGAAGAGCTCAAAACCTTCTCCGAAGTCTTGAATCAGGTTCAAAAGCACTATGTCGATGAGACGAAGCCGAAGGATCTTATTCAAGGGGCCATTCGCGGCATGCTGTCGACACTCGATCCGCACTCAGCGTATATGACTCCGGAGATGTATAAGGAGATGCAGGTCGAAACCAGGGGGGAATTCGGCGGAGTCGGCATTCAAATCGGTGTGAAGGACAATCGGCTGGCCGTGATCGCGCCGATCGAAGGCACCCCTGCGCATCGAGCCGGGATCAAAGCCGGCGATTTCATCACTAAAGTCAACGACGACCCCACGAAGGATCTGACGTTGATGGATGCCGTCCAGAAGATGCGCGGGCCGAAAGGCAGCAAGGTCAATCTCACTATTCAACGGGATGGGGCGACGGACCCTTTGGTGTTTACCCTTGTCCGAGATACCATCAAAATTGAAAGCGTGAAGTCGAAGGTCATCGACAATTTGGGCTATGTTCGGCTGACTCAATTTCAGGAAGCGACCGGACGTGATCTTTCCAAAGCGATTAAACAGTTCAAGGAACAGAAGGTGCAAGGAACCATTCTCGACCTGCGAAACAATCCAGGCGGCTTGCTGACTGCGGCCGTCGATGTGTCCGAGCAATTTCTTCCCAGCGGGAAGCTGGTTGTGTATACCAAGAGCCGGGAAGGGAAAAAGGACGAATGGTTCGCGAAGTCCAAGGATCAACTGGAAGACCTTCCCGTCATCATTCTTGTCAACGAGGGATCGGCGAGTGCGTCGGAGATTGTGGCGGGGGCGCTGCAAGATTGGGGGCGGGCCGTCGTGGTGGGGACGACTTCCTTCGGAAAGGGATCAGTGCAGACGATCTTGGCCCTTGGTGATGGCTCGGGGCTTCGTCTCACGACTGCGAAGTACTATACGCCAAAAGGTCGGTCGATCCAGTCGACCGGAATTACTCCTGATATTGTCGTGAAGCTGCCGACGCCGGTGCTCGCCAAGGCTGACGGGAAGCCGACTGAAAAGGACCAGGAGGGGAAGATAGTCAAACCACCGACAGGAAAAGACGCCTCACCTCCAAGTGGAAAGTCTCCCGAGGAGGCAAGTCCGAAGAACGGCACAGGTCCACAGTCGTCACCGGCTGAAGTGGGAGGGGAACTCTCTCTTGATCAAGATGTCCAACTGCAGAAAGCAGTGGAACTGCTGAAGAGTTGGAAAATCTTCAAGGAACTCAAGAGTTCCTAAGGCGCACAATCGTGGATCCGTTGGCGGACCGCCTGCAACAAATGCTCCTCTGACCCTGAGAAACTCGACAGGGTTCGAAGCAGGTGAGATTGAATGAGCTGATCGAGATCGGGCAGCGTCCGTATGCCGAGTCGGAAGTACATATAGGCCACGAGTGATTCGGAGAGTCCCGGAAGAGTTGCCCAATTTCTGACCTCTTCCGGAAGCGGGGTCTGAAGCTCCTCGTAAGCGCGGATGGTCCCAGTCTCAAGAAATTCTTCAATCTTTTTCGCCAGGTCGGTTCCAATACCATCGATATCTTCAAGCTCTTGGCGTTCAGCCAGGGTCGCCACATCTTCATCGATGGCAAGCAGAGCATCCGCAGCCCGCCGATAAGCTCGCACTCGATAAGGATTCGCCCGTTGAGCTGACAGGAGATCAGCCATCGATCGGAAGAGCCCAGCCAGCCGTTGATTGTTCTCCTTCATGCGCAGGACCTTGATGTTGTATTGTGCGGTGTCTTCGACCTTTCAGGCAAGGGGGCACTTTGTTGACAAGGAGAATTCCGGTCCCATAGGATGACAGACGTGCAGGATGCCATCCACATCCATGTGAACGGGGAGGCACGGACCTGGCGTAACGGCGCAACGGTCGCCGATCTGTTGCAAGACTTGGGCATACGAACGGAGCGGGTGGCCGTGGAGCTGAATCTCGAAATCCTCGACCGGGCGGCATTTGGTCAACACCGGCTCAAAAACGGGGATCGAGTCGAGATTCTCGGCTTTATCGGTGGCGGCATCTCGGTAAAGGATTGAGCCGGTTATACTTTGGAGAGGATCACGATGACGGACGATCGACTAGTGATTGCGGGGCGTGAATTCAAGTCACGGTTATGGATCGGAACGGGAAAATATAAAGATTTTGTCGAAACGCAAAAGGCCATTGAAGCGTCAGGTGCCGATGTCGTGACGGTCGCGGTTCGTCGAGTGAATATCACCGATCGATCGAAGGACAATCTGCTCGATTACATCGACCCGAAGAAATATACGATTTTGCCCAACACAGCCGGATGTTATACCGTGGAGGATGCGGTACGATACTCACGCTTGGCTCGTGCGGCAGGTGTTTCGGATTTGGTCAAGTTGGAAGTGCTCGGTGATGAGAGGACGTTGTTCCCGGATACGGCCGGTTTAATCGAAGCGGCCAAGATCCTCATCAAGGAAGGATTTATCGTCCTTCCGTACACGAATGATGATCCGATTGTCGCGAAGAAACTCGTGGATATCGGATGTCCGGCGGTTATGCCTTTAGCTGCGCCCATCGGATCCGGGCTCGGAATTCGTAATCCGTACAATTTGAAAATCATCATGGAAACCGTCAAGGTGCCGATTATCGTGGATGCCGGCGTCGGAACCGCGTCGGACGCAGCCTTGGCGATGGAATACGGCGCCGATGCAGTGCTCATGAATACGGCCATTGCCGGTGCGCGGGATCCGCTTGCCATGGCGGAAGCGATGAAATATGCGGTCCATGCCGGTCGTCTGGCTTACAAGGCCGGTCGCATTCCCAGGAAACTCTATGCGACAGCCAGTAGTCCGATTGAAGGGATGCTCTAAAATCAGTTTGAGTGCTGAGTCCTGAGTTTTAAGTATGGTTGGGAAGAGCGGAACAGCCATACAGCTTTCGAGCGAGTTTCTTGATGAACTCAGCACTCAGGACTTAGCCCTCGGCACTCTAACCTCAGTTCCCCACTGATGCCTCCGGTAAACTTTCGTCTGCTGCTCGTCACTGACAGAACCCAAGCTGGCGGTCGATCGCTTCCCTCTCTTATCCGACAGGCAGTCTGCGCCGGGTTGCCAGCTGTACAATTGAGGGAACGGGATCTATCCACCAGCGAATTGCTTCCGCTGGCACATGAAATCCGATCGATCACGGCTTCGTACGCCGTTCCTTTGATCGTCAATGATCGCGTTGATCTGATGATGGCGCTGAATTTGGACGGCGTGCATCTTCGATCCGACAGTCTGTCCGCTACCCCTGTGCGACAGCTGATCGGACCACGTCGATTGATCGGAGTCTCCACCCATTCGGTCGAGGATGTGCGACGTGCGAATCAAGACGGTGCCGATTATGTCGTGTTTGGTCCCATCTTTGAAACTCCGTCGAAGCGTCCGTTCGGCTCCCCGCTTGGGCTGCATCTGCTGGCCGACGTCTGCCGCCGATCGTCCATCCCGGTGCTGGCCATAGGAGGGATCACTTGCGAACGAGTACGCGACGTTCGCCGAGCCGGCGCTCACGGGGTTGCCGTGATCGCGGCGCTGTTGTCTCGTGATGACATCGAGGAAGCCGTTCGAGAGTTCAGGCAAGCTCTGGAAGCGTGAGACGGCGTTGTACGACGAGGGCGAATCTCGCGCGAGATCATCCGGTGGAGTTGACCCCCCCTAGGTCGGGTGTTAGAATCCGATTACCAATTTATTCGCGTCTATGCTTGATGTCGCGAGCTATTCGTATCGTCCCGATATGGCGGAAAGCAAGGGTCAGCCAAATCGACTCCGGTCCCTCCGAGATTCTGTCAAGAAGATTACGAAGCGGCTGTCCGAGGGGGAAATGATCCACAAGAACGACGAACATGCGCGCGAAATGGACAAGCTTCGCGTTCAGATTCAGTCGATGGAGGAAGAAATCCGTCGGCTTTACCAATCACGCTACCAACTCGATCAAGCCAATAAACAGAACGAAAAACTGGTAGCCACGCTGCAGGAAGCGAAGGCGCAGATCGAAGCGCTGCGTACCGAGGTGGAAAAACTGACGGCGCCGCCGTCGGCGTACGCCATTTTTTCCAGTATGAATGCGGACGGTACCGGAAATGTCTATGTGTCGGGACGGAAAATGAAGGTCAGCCTCCATCCCTCGATCAAGCGCAATGAGTTGCGGAAGGGACGGGAAGTCGTACTCAATGAAGCGCTCAACGTAATCGAGGTCAAAGGGTTCGACAGTCAAGGAGAGGTCGTTCGACTCAAAGACGTGCTGGAAGGTGGGCGGGCGTTGGTCACGCTCCATTTTGATGAGGAGAAGGTGGCCGAGCTTGGTGACCCGCTGCTTACTGAACGGCTGAGTGTGGGGGACCATCTGTTGTATGATGCTCGTTCCGGGTATGTCATTGAGAAGTTGCCGAAGTCCGAGGCGGAAGAGCTGGTGTTGGAAGAGGTCCCGGATGTCGACTATGAGCACATCGGAGGCCTTCAGAAAGAATTGGAGCAGGTACGCGATGCCGTCGAACTTCCGTTCCTCCATCCGCACGTGTTCTCCGAGTATAAGCTCAGCGCTCCGAAAGGGGTTCTGCTCTATGGTCCACCCGGTTGCGGGAAAACGCTGATCGCCAAAGCCGTCGCTAATTCGATCGCCAAGAAATTAGGCCATCGGGCGGGCAAAGAGATTCGGAGCTACTTCCTCCATGTGAAGGGGCCGGAATTGCTCAATAAGTACGTCGGGGAGTCGGAACGTCAGGTCCGTGAGGTGTTTAAGAAGGCGAAGGAACGGGCCGATGACGGTCATCCGGTGATTGTGTTTTTCGATGAAATGGATGCACTCTTTAGAACGCGTGGGACAGGTGTATCCTCTGATATTGAGTCGACGATCGTTCCACAGTTTCTCTCTGAGATCGACGGGGTCGAGCGATTGCGCAATGTCATCGTCATTGGAGCCAGCAACCGCCAGGATTTGATCGATCCGGCGGTGCTTCGTGCCGGTCGATTGGATGTCAAGGTTAAAGTAGGGCGACCGGATGCCACGGCCGCCCGTGACATTTTCTCGAAGTACATCTCGATGGATCTCCCTTTTGCCGCTGAGGATTTGGAGCGGCATGGAGGCGATCGACAGGCCCTTGTCGATCGGTTGACCGCTCTGACAGTCGAGACCATGTACGCAGCCAGTGAGGAAAATAAGTTCATTGAAGTGACTTATGCCAACGGCGAAAAGGAAGTCCTGTACTTCAGGGACTTCGCCAGTGGAGCTTTGATCGAAGGAATTGTTTCGCGGGCGAAAAAATTTGCCGTGAAGCGCGTGATCGCCCAAGAAGGGGTCGGCCTATGCTCGGACGACTTGATCCGCGCCATTCGGGAGGAGTTCAAGGAGCACGAAGATCTTCCCAATACGACCAATCCTGACGATTGGGCGAAAGTCGCCGGAAAGAAGGGCGAGAAAATCATTCATATCCGGACCATCAGTGGTGGGCCCGCCGAACATCGGCAGATTGAAACCATCAGTACCGGCCACTATCTCTAACTATCCTATGCCAGATCATACATCCACGAATCGCATGCGCGTGCTTGGCACTGAAACCGAGTTCGGCATCGCGGCAAAAGATCCATCTGGGGTGGACCCTGTGTCGGGCTCATTCGCCGTGATCGGACATTACCCGAGACTCCCGGCTCCGGGAGCTCTCTGGGATTACGAAAACGAAAATCCACTTTTAGATGCCCGGGGATTTGAAGTCGACGGCGAGCGAGAACGTCCCAATCCCGACTATAACCGGCAGCTGAACAAGGTGTTGGCGAACGGCGGACGTTTATATGTCGATGGAGCTCATCCGGAATACTCGACGCCGGAATGTTCGAACGCCAGGGAGATTGTGGCGTTCGAACGAGTCGGGGAGCGCATTCTCGCGGCATGCCTTCAGGAAATGGCTCGGGTGAGGGGAAGCGAACAGTATGTCTTGTACAAGAACAACTCCGACGGCAAGGGCAACAGCT
>JAICUC010000126.1 GCA_025936075.1 Nitrospira sp.
AGACGCATACTGTAGTTTTGTTGTCCGAAGACCAGCGCATCGCCGACGCCCGGCAGGCGCTTGATATTGTCGAGGATCCGCAGGATCGCGAAATTCGAGAGAAAGAGCGCATCTTGCTGAGGATCGTCGGAATTCAGCACCATGACCGTCAGCAGATCCGGCGACATTTTTTTAACGGTCACTCCTTGACGAATGACTTCCGGCGGAAGCTGGGGCTCGGCCAGCTTCTGGCGGTTCTGCGCCTGGACTTGCGCGATATCGACGTTCGTGCCGATTTCGAAAGTCAGCTTGATGGTCATGTGACCGTCGTTCGTGCTCGTCGAATCGAAGTAGAGGAGATGATCGATCCCGGGGAGCTGCAGCTCGATGGGACGGGCGACCGATTCCGCTACGACCTCCGCGCTGGCGCCGGGATAATCGGCTTCGATTTGCACCACCGGGGGAGTGATTTCAGGAAATTGAGCGATGGGCAAGGCCAGCATCGCCACCAGCCCTACCACCACGATGACGATGGAAAGAACCGAGGCAAATATCGGTCGATCGATGAAAAAGCCGAGGTTCATCTCGACAATTCCGCGCCGCCGACGTCCGGCGATGGAGGTGTATCGGGTGGCGTTGAGGAAGCCATGACCGGCTTAACCTGAGCTCCGGGTGCGACTCGTTGGAATCCCTCCACCATCACCCGCTCCCCGACACGAAGCCCTTCCTCGATGAGCCACCAATTACCTTGCCAGTCCGTCGCCTTCACGTCTCGGATTTCCACTTGGTCGCCCTGGCTGACGACATAGACGACGGCGCCCTTTGGTCCTTGCTGGACCGCGCGTTGCGGAACAAGAATGGCATTGGGCTTCGACACTCCGTGAAATCGCACGGTCACAAATTGGCCGGGCAACAACACCCGATCGGGGTTCGGGAACACCACCCGCGCTTGCCGTGAACCGGTCTGGACCTGCAACCCGATATCCGCAAAATCCAACACGCCCTCATGCGCATAGGTCGTTCCGTCCACGAAGATGATGGTGCCCGTCAACTTGTAGATCCCCGGGTGCTGAATCCGCTTCGAAAGGGTGTCACGTCTCCGTTTGAGGAGAAAACTCTCCGGCGCACTCACGATCACATACATGGGATCGACCTGGTGAATGACGGTCAAGAGGTCCGTCTGCGCAGTGACCAACCGACCCTGGTAATACCGCGTTCGCTCGATCAACCCGTCGACCGGGGCCGTGATGAGCGTGTTGTCCAGATCGAACTTCGCCTTGACCAGATCTCCCCTTGCCACCTCCAACGCGGCCCGCGCGGCAAGATCCTCCGCGATCGCGTCGTCGACATCTTTCTGACTGACGGCATCTTCGACGAGCAGCGGCTTGACACGCGCCAGATCTTGCTGGGCTTGAACGACCCGAGCCTCGGCTTGCGCGACTCGTCCTTTTGCGCTCACGAATGCCGCCCGGAAGGGTACAGGATCGATTTCGTAGAGACGATCACCCTGCTTCACGTCGCGCCCTTCGGGGAAAAACCGTTGTTTGATGATGCCGGTGACTTGAGGACGGATCTCGACGATGCTCGACGCTTCGGCTTGCCCGATCAACTCCGGCTCATCGGGAACAGTCTGAGAAAAAGTTTCGACGATCTGCACTTCGGGGATCGGACGAGGCGCGGAAGAGCCGGCTTCGCCCTTGCAGCCGAATACGCTCGATGCTCCGACGACGAAAACCGCGGCAATGACGAGCCTCATCGGAACCGGTTCAGTTCGCAGGACAGTTTTCATGGCATAAATCACGCCGTGAGGATCTACGCAGCGAGCATGAGATGTCAAGGCTCTATACCCGACCTATTAGCCAAGACATCCAAGCGCAAAGGGCTTCATATTGTAGTGCTGTCTGGAATTCTGATTGCAGGATGACTCAATCTTCATGTGGATGTTCAGCCGACAACCGCGCATTCTCTGCGGACTCCAGCCAGACTGAAGACCAATCAAGCTCACCTCGCCCTTTCGCGACGGCGGCAAGGAAACGATCGTGAAGCAGGCTGGCCAATGGAAGCGGGGTCGTACTGTCGGCTCCCGTCTGAAGCACCAGATCGATATCCTTCAATCCCAACTCCACAGTGAAACCGGCCGGTCGAAAATGCTGCTGCGCGATCGCGCGGCCGTAGGTTTGGTACGCAGGGCAGGCAAACAGGGTGCTGCTCAGCATGTCCGCCAATTTGCTTCGATCGATTCCGTTTTTTTCTCCCAGCACAAGCGCCTCGGCAAGCGCTTCAATGGCAGAGGCCAGCAAGAAGTTCCCCGCCAGCTTGACGACATGCGCAGCAGCCGGTTCCTCGCCAAAATCAAACGTACCTTGCCCGATGGAATCGAGGATGAGGCGGACCCGCTGCTTCGCCGTTGGAGAGCCGGATAGGCAGATCCACAGCTTCCGTGCAGCCGCTGCCTCGGGGCGCCCGAACACCGGGGCAGCGATATACTCGACCCCATAACGTCTGTGCTGTTCCGCCAAGCGGCGCGCCAGACGCGGGGAGACGGTGCTCATGGAAAGATGGATACCCTCAGGACCGAGGCGTTCCACAAACCCTCGGTCGCCGTCGACGACGTCCTCTACCGCACGATCATTCGCCAACATAGTGATCACGATTCCGCCGGGCTCGGCCGCATCGCCGGGCTGACGGACAAGTCTTGCCCCTTGTGCCTTCAAAGCGGAGGCTTTCTCCGGGGTGCGGTTGTAGACCTGAAGCGTGAAGCCCGCTTTGAGCAAGTTGCCGGCCATAGCGCTGCCCATCTTGCCGAGTCCGATGAACCCGATCGATTTCATTGCAGAAACTCCTCGGTTACCGCTCTACTTATGTTCGTCCCCTGTTTGGACACCGATTCACCCGCACGAAACAACCACCCGTTCAATCGATGTGCCCATCTTGCCCGTTTTATAATCGGTCATCGCCTGGGTCGGGTTACCCGACACATCAAGAATGAGAGGGTTCGATTCGAGATTGTTCCATCAGCCAGCGCAGCATTTTCTCCGATCGAACGATACCGATCAGGTGTCCATCCTCTTTGTTCTCCACAACCGGAAGCCAGTCGATGTCGTGTCTACTCATCAAGTCAGCGACCGTCAAACTCATATCGTCGGGAGTCACCGCAACGGGATCGGCGTGCATGAACTCCCGCACCTTGGCCGACGGTTTCTTTCCCTCCACAAAGGCTTCAAACAGTTCATTCCTGGTGACGATACCGTCCAAACGTCCCTTCTCGTCTAAGACGGTCAGATATTCCATCGCAAGCCGGTCAAACAGACGAAGGGTGTCTTCAAACGTATCCTCAGGGGAAAGGTGATGATCCGAAGCCGCTTCCATAAATGCGGACAGCGGTCGGCGTTCGAGAGCAGCCCACGCAGGGCCCAACTGATGGTTCAATCTCGGTCGCCGCCACCTCAGCGCCTGAGTGACGAGATTCCGAAAAGGAGCCAGCGCTCCGGAAATTTGAGAGAACACCTCTTTCCCCATCACGAGCACCTCAACTTCCGTACGGGCGCGGACGCTTCCGACGCGGACCGTGCCGTCAAGGAGCGCAATTTCTCCGAAATATTCACCCGGTCTCAGCACCGCCATGAGACGCTGCTGTCCTGTGGCGTCACGCCGTAGGACCTCAACCTCGCCTTGTTCGATCGCGTAAAAACTCATCGCCGGCTCGCCTTCGACAAAGATAAAGTCGCCGGGCCGATAATGAGCCCGTGTGATCCGTTCGGTCCGGCTGATCCTCAGATGGGCCAGGTCGCGCGGAAAAAACAGCTCCCAGGTCCAGTCGAACGCGACTTTGATCCGGCGTGACCAAGACGGCGATTTCAGCAGATACACGGTTCGCCACAGCCACCACGCCGGAAACCCGGAGAGACGGATGCTCAGAATCTCGGCCACCGCGCTCCGCCCGCCGATGCCGCATAGTTGTCCCAGCGGCTTAAAGAAGAACGGCCTGGTGGCTTCACCCTGCAGGACCCGAACGATGTTCTCCGCCGCTTGCCTCCCTTGCCGTTCGGCAAACTGGCCGGTCGTCGGTGAGACCTGGCCGTCATACGCATTGACGATGCGGGCGCAGTCGCCGATCGCCCAGAGGTTCGACGTCCCGCGCACTCGCATATCCGGTTCGGCCAGCAGTCGTCCGCGCTCCTTGGGCACATCGAGCCGGTCCACGAGAAGCGGTGCCGTGGCGCCGATCGTGCAGACTACCGTGGCGCCCCGGAGCACTCGACCGTCATGCAGTTCCACGCCCTCGGCCGTCACCGACACCGCACGCGCGTTGAGCACGATGCGAATGCCGGCCTGCTCCATCTTCGTTCGGGCGAACTCCCGCAGTGTCGGGCTCACTTCAGGCAGAATCTGATCGCGGCTGTGCACCAGCGTCACAGTCACTTCACCGGCGGTGAAGCTGCCGTAGAACCTTGTGCTGGCTCTGATCAAGTCATTGATCTCGCCGGCCACCTCCACGCCGGTAAATCCTCCGCCGACCACCACGAACGAGAGATACCATCGTCGCCGCTCCGGATCGTCGCAGACTTCGGCTTTTTCCAATTGTTCCATCACGTGGAACCGTAAGGCCATGGCGTCCCCCACGGACTTCAGCGGGAACGCATGGTCGGCCATGCCGGGGACCAGACTGAGGTTGACCGCAGTTCCACAGGCGAGCACGGCATGGTCGAACGTCACACGACCCGGACGACCGTCGTATCGTTCGTACTCCACCTCCGATGCAGCCAAATCGATGTGCCGAACCTCTTCGGTTCGACAGCGGACGCCGGGCAACATCTGACGCAACGGCACCGTGACCGCACCGGGGTTGATTGCGGCACCGGCCACTTCGGCCAATAATGGATAGAACACCATGTTGTTTTCTCGGCTGAACAACACGATTTCGCAGGTATTCGCCGGCAACGTCTTCCGCAAAGCTCTTGCGCATTTCACGCCGGCAAATCCACCGCCCACGATGATGATCCGTGTCATGCCCATGAGTGTGACGCTCGGAGAGCCCCCGTCAGACAGGATTCGGCCGAGATGCCGGCCGAATTGTGCGCTGATCCCCGTTCACTGTCCCGATATGGCGAAGATCCGTGTCCAGATTTCTCATGTCCGCACCTCAAACGGCATCAAGGACCGACTCATTTTCGCTTACGTGTCTTCGGCGGTTCAATCGACACATAGGGAGGAATCGGCACAGATCTCGTCTCCCGCGAGACTATCAATTCCCTTCCGCCGGTTCCGTTCGGAGGTCCCGATCAAGCCGGCCAAAATCCGATCGATATCTTTTTCCTCGGGCAACGTGATGCGAAAATCCTGATCGAGAACTGTTTTCATGTCAGCGGCGCTCGACAAAAGCCGGCGTTCGGTGCGCCCGTCACGATAATGAATCGTGAACCGGTCGTCGCGCAACGCATAGCGGCGATCGGACTCCGCGCGAGCGGCCAGCAACCCCGTGACGAAGCGCGAAGCAGGGTGGGTCGAGAGATACCAGTTGGCCATTTCGTAATCCGCCTGCCAATACTCCGCCCTGTCGAATTGATAGAGCGGCGCCCATGAATCCCCGAATTTCACTTCCTGGACAACGCTTCCGTCGTTCGTCTCCCTCAATCGAAACGGCTCGTGGGGAGTGGCTTGTTCGACATCGATTTCGAAACGAAGCGGACAGGTCAACGTCACGCCACCGAACCCGACATCGGCAAGATATGTGTGCCGATCGAGATCCACGTGCAGCAACATGTGGGTCTTGGGAGAGCGGACGCCGGAGGGCATGTTCCAGAGCACCCTCGCGCCCAATGGAGTCGCATGAAATCCCAATGTATCCAGGGCCGCTTTGAACAAGAGGTTTTGCTCGAAGCAATAGCCCCCTCGCCTCCCTTGCACCATCTTGCATTGAAGCGATTCGAGATCCAGAGCGACAGGATGCCCGAAGAGCGGGGTGAGATTCTCGAACGGAATCGCTTCGACGTGCCTGAGGTGCAGCTCCCGAAGCGTATGCATCGTGGCGGCTCGGCCGCCTTCATAGCGGATTCTCTTCAAATAGGCTTCGAGATCGAACGGTTCCATGCCACCTTCGATGCGGATCTGCCCGCTCTGCTTCCGTGGGTGCCGAAGAATCTTGTGGGATCAGACGCTCAAGGCGATGATCGCTTCTGGGCGGGGTGCCGATACATGCCTTTCACGTTTCCGGAACCACTCGGCGTACCCCTGCCACGACTCGCATCGGGAAAGTCGTACGGCTTGTATTACAAACGGATTTACAGTCGCTTTTCCTCCAAGTCGTATACGTCGAACCAGACGTAGACCGGCCGATGATTCGGCACGAACTTGGGAATGTATTCTTCGAGATATTGCTGCGCCTGCAGACTCATGTCGCTGAGTTTCATGTCACGAAGCCGGTTATTCCATTTCAGCACCTCGTCCGGATCCTTCACCTTGGAGTGTTCAGTGATCCATCGAGCAATGTCGTCGTCTGCGGCTCCGGTGGCGACGACTTGCTGGAATTGGTCCGGTGTGATCCCTGTAAACGCAAACCATTGGCTCGCCAGGGAACAAGGCCAATAGTTGTACTCACCATTCATGTTCAGGAGAAATGCTCGACACTTGTCAACGCACCTTGCCGCAATCACGTAGCCGCCGAGTTTTTCCCGAGGACTGCGTGGGTACGTCTTCCGGAGATCCTTGGCCGATTGTTTGACTTTCTCGAGATCACTGCTCGTCATGGTCTCTCCCTGTAGGTCATTGTCGTGGACCGAGCAACGGCTTCGCTTGAGCGTGGGCCAATCCTACTTCAGGCGCTCGCTGCAATGCGTCATAATAGTGCCTGCCGAATCCTTCACCCGATTCCGACGGGGTCAACAGACTTCGCAATGAGGCGAGCAGCTCGGCAATCTCAGCGCCGGACGCGGTTCGATCTTCTTCGGCCAGCTCGTCGAGTCTGGTGATGGAGTGAGACAGCGGTCTCAACCAGGCAAACCAAGAATCCCCAAGCACCAATTGAAGAAATGCTCCATTGGATGCGATGCGGCCGTGCACGCGCTCGTACGATAGTCGCTCTGCGTCCAGCAATGCTTTATGAAGGCGAAGCAGCGCGCGGGACAGGTCGTCCAATCTCGCGCGTGCCTGATTCGGCTCTTGCATGAGTTGCCTCTAATCTTCTGTAGCTACGGCTTCTCGGCCGGCTTCGCGCCGGCTCCTCTGCCGATCGGAACGGTGGCTCCGTTGATCTGAGCCGCCTCATCGGAGGCGAGAAAGAGCAGAGTCTGGGCGATGGACTCCGGCTTCGTCCAGGTCGATGGATCAGTTTGAGGCATACTTGCACGGTTGGCCGGCGTATCAATGGTCGTAGGCAACACCCCGTTGACGGTGACGCCCGATCCTTTCAGTTCGAGCGCCAGCACGTTGATCAACGCGACCAGTCCCGACTTGGCGACGAGGTAAGCGGCGGCGCCGGGAAACGGCTCGACCGCCGCCCAAGCCGCCATGTGGAGAATGCGACCGGTTCCGCGCTCCACCATATGGGGCAGGACGGCTTTCGACAGCAGGAACGCGGACGTCACGTTTACCGTCAACATCCGCTGCCACAGCGACACATCGGTCTCCATAACCCGTCCCGTCGCAAAGCCGCCGACCAAATTCACCAACACATCGAGACGCCCGAATTTTCGGGTGACTTCATCGACGAGACGTCGGACATCGGCTTCATCCGTCACGTCTGCCTTCAAGATCAGGCGTCCGTCGTTGTGGTCAACGGACGGATTCCGATCGGCCGTGACGACGCGGGCTCCTGCAGCGAGGAAAGCCGGGACAATCGTACGGCCCAATCCCCCGGAGCCTCCGGCGATCAACACGACTTTTCCTGTGACGCTCATCCTGCTTCTCCTCGCTGAGTGACCGTCAGGTCCGCTCAGGCCTTTTTCCCGGTATCGTAATAATACCGCTCATGGACGATCTTGCCGTTCTTCCACTTGGCGACGGACACTTGCTCCATATGGACCGGCTGTCCGGTCGTCGCGATGAAATCTATCGTACATTCGTAGAACGTGACGTTGTCACCCACGGCCGAGGCGGTCACATTGAAGCCTTTCCACTCTTTGACGCCGTTCAAGAACTGCTTCTCTCTTTCGATGTTCGCAGCCAACCCTTTCGTCGGCGGATTCGCGTTCTCTTGCATGGCCGTATCCTGGTCGTAGAATTCGTTCATAGCTTCGATGATCTTGCCTTGGCGAACATACCCGAACAGGTCATGTAACCGTTGCTGAAGATTCTGTGTGCTCATACCCGCGCTCCTTTCATTTGTTTTTAGAGGAGAACACAATCCCGGCTTTCTGCACCTCCTGATAAGGCAGAAGCCAGACCAACGATTCATCACTGAGGTCGCCGACTTGAATCCGATTGCCCCACGGATCGCGAAAGTCGCAGCGAAAGTCAGGATGAAGCTTCAGTTTATACTTCTTCGTCAGTTTGTTGCGAACTTCCTGAATCTGCTTCGCATCGCGGACCATGAGTCCGAAGTGTTTCGTACGATCGGCCTGCAATTGCTCGACTTCAAAAATGGCCATGAACTGATGCTCGCCGAGTTTGCACCAGGCCGCTCCCTCGCCGCCGCGCAACATCTTCAGTCCGAACACGTCCTGATAGAACTTCACCGCTTTTTTGGCGTCGGTGACTTCGATCACCACATGGTTGCAACCGTATACATGAACCGACATGCGTCACCTCTTGCCTTTCATGATCCATCGGCAGTGGATGGACCAGTTCAAGCCTTTTCTATGGCGGACACGAACACCTCAACCGGCTGTGCACCGGAAATTTCATACCTGTTGCCGAAGACGAAGTACGGCACGCCCCGAATGCCCAACGTATGACCGACCGACTCTTCCGCTTTGACCTCCGCGGCTCCCTCTTCGCTCGCGAGGAACTCGCCCGCTTTTAACCCCGCTCGATCGGCCAACTCTACCAGTATTGA
>JAICUC010000199.1 GCA_025936075.1 Nitrospira sp.
TCAGTAAGCACCTCTTGCAAACCGGCAACCTTTCGATTGTACGCATCGATATTCCGTACACCGGCCTCAGCCAGCAATTTGTACCGCCGTTCCATTTCAGCGACGACCCACCCTAGCCCTCTCGCGGCAGATTTGGGCTCCGTAATCACCGGTCGCAACAGATGAGGAATGCCCTCGTACGATTGAAACTCAAGCATCTTCGGGTCAATGAGCAGGAGCTTCACTTCACTAGGCTTGGCGGAAAAGAGAATACTGAGCAACATCGTATTCAAACTGACACTCTTCCCGGCACCGGTCGCGCCGGCTACCAAGAGATGCGGCATCGTTTTCAGATCGGCGGTCATCGGAGCGCCGAAAATATCCTTGCCCAACGCCAGCGTCAATCTGGATTTTGCCCGACGAAAGGCATCACTCATAACGACTTCCTTCAGCGACACCGTCTCTCGCGACCGGTTCGGCACCTCGATCCCGACCACTGATTTTCCCGGCAACGGCGCCACGATTCGTAAACTCGTTGCCTTGAGAGCCAACGCAAGGTCATCAGCCAGATTCACAATGCGGGCTACTTTCGTGCCGGGCGCCGGCTCAAATTCATACATCGTGACGACGGGGCCGGGCCTCACCTCCGTCACAATGCCTTCGATGCCGAAACTCATCAATGCTCGTGACAAAACCTCGGACTGCGCTCGTAATTCTTCATCCGACATCCGATCCATCGGTCCGGAAGGATCGCTTAACAAAATCTCCGGGTCAGGCAGCTGATAATCTGCAGGCTCAGCCGGTGGAGCAATCACTTCCGGCTCGGTTGTTTGCGCTTCCAGTGTTGGAGTTGTGACCGGGAATGGCTGAATGATCGGAATCAGTGGAGTCGAGGCTGGAATTGGTTCTGCCTCCTCGATTCTTTCAACATCCGACTCTTCCAGGGAGACGGCGATTGACCTGGAAGGCTTAGTCCGCGACCGTCGATTGCCGACATCCTTCTGAACTTCAATCGATCGCTCAGGCATCACTGCGGACACTCCTTCAAGGAGAGTGGCCCAACGTTCCGGCATGCGACGCACAGCTTCAGCCAATGATAGCGGAGTGGTCAGCAGAAGAGAGACAAGGAATCCCGTAATGATCAGAATATGAGCCCCGGTTCCGGCAAAGATGGCACGGAGCCCTTCGGCGATTGTCTGGCCGACGACACCACCGGCCATTCCACGGGAAATCATTCCGCTGGTTAGCGTCGGAACCCCCGTCGTCTCAAGATGCAGAAAGGCACTTAAGAAGAAGACGGCAGCGAGGGAACTGGCGGCCGTCCGCAGCCTCAGACTCACCGGTGCCTGGGAGAAGCAGCGAAATCCCAACCGCCCCAACAGCACAGGAAAAAGATAGGCAGCTCCACCGATACCATAAAAGAATCCACCGGCCAGCAGGGCTCCGAATGAACCAATGAGATTGCGAGGCGGGTCGGCCATCGGGACACCGGATGCCACATTCTTGGCCTCCCCGGGCACAAATGACAGCAGGCTCAAGAGCATGAGCAAGCTCAACGCGATCAACATGACGCCGATCACTTCGCGCTGAATATGAGAAGGCGAAGATGGGGGAGAGGCACGGCGGGTTTCTCTCCGCCTAGCCGAGGTGGTGGCACCCATGCGGTGGATGCTAGCACAGGGGGGTGGGCATTTCAAACAATCGGGCATTCATGCATCTGATCACATGCGTTCCAAACGGGAATGAATTCGGGGCGTTACAACGGAACCGGCGGTGATGTGTGTCGAATAATCTTGCCTTCCACGAGATAAACGACCAGCTCGGCGATATTGGTCACATGATCAGCCATCCGCTCCAGAGACTTGGCGATGAAGCTGAGACGAATCGCGCGTGAAATGGTATGTGGATTTTCCACCATGAAGGAAAGCAGCTCGCGAAACAGCTGTTCCATGAGATCATCGACGAAGTCATCATTCACGATTACTTTCCTGGCCAGCGTAGCATCCTCCTTGACGAAGGCATCGATGCTTTCTTTCACCATCACCCGCGCGAGACTCCCCATCCGCGGGATGTCGATATAGGGTTTGAGTTGAGGCTCTTCGTTCAGTTCGATCGCTCTCTCACAAATACTCTCCGCAAGGTCGCTGATGCGCTCGAGTTCAGTGGAAAGTTTCATCGCCGTTGTGACAAGCCGCAGGTCATGCGCAGCCGGCTGATGAAGAGCTAACAGCTCGATGCAGGCTTCGTCGATCTCCACATCCAGCGCGTTCACCTTGTGATCTCGTTCGATCACGCGACAGGCGAGGGCCGAATCGCGAGTCACCAAGGCAGCCAATGCCTTATCGATTTGGTCCTCTGCTAGACCCGCCATTCGTGCGAGCTTGGTTTTTAATTCGGCAAGTTCTTCGTCGAAGTGTCGCTGAATCATAAGTCTAACCGAATCGTCCGGTAATATAGTCTTCGGTCTGTTTCCTTGATGGATTCGTGAACAGCTGCT
The DNA here is from genome assembly GCA_025936075.1 of Nitrospira sp. Classification (GTDB taxonomy): domain Bacteria; phylum Nitrospirota; class Nitrospiria; order Nitrospirales; family Nitrospiraceae; genus Nitrospira_D. Next base: position 2,477 of record JAICUC010000199.1, read on the forward strand.
TCGTGAGGCCGAACTCGACGAGTTCACCAAGATACATGAAAGCCGTCCAATCCGACACCCGCGCTGCTTGCTGCATGTTATGCGTCACGATCAGAATGGTCACGCGTCGCTTGAGATCGAGCAATAGTTCTTCGATGTTGGCCGTGGCAATCGGGTCGAGCGCCGACGTCGGCTCATCCAGGAGCAGCAGTTCAGGGTCGATCGCCAGGGCGCGGGCCATACAGAGACGTTGCTGCTGGCCGCCGGATAGGGACGTTGCTTGTGCCGACAATCGATCCTTGACCTCTTCCCATAATGCCGCACTTCGCAACGCCTGTTCGATCTTCTCATCCAAGATTCGCCGATCCATAACTCCGCGAACCTTTAGCCCATAAGCAACATTTTCATAGACGGATTTTGGGAAAGGATTGGGTTTTTGAAATACCATGGCCAACCGCATGCGCACCTCAATTGGGTCCACCTCGCGAGCCAGGATGTTGCGGCCATCCGGATAGAGCAAGATTTCTCCCTCGTAACAGGTCCCAGGGTAGAGATCGTGCATCCGGTTAAAACAACGGAGAAAGGTGGATTTTCCGCAGCCAGACGGTCCAATCAATGCCGTGATTTTGTATTCTGCGATGGGGATGGACAAATTCCTCAATGCCGGTCGACTCCCATAGGAAAAACTCAAGCTGCGGGCCTCGGCCTTGAGAGGCTTAGGCAAAACCCGATCCTCGGGTGATTCGATATGTGGTAATTCCATGAGTTCCATATTACCAAGCGATACGCTTGCGCATGCGATAACGTACGTAAATGGCCAGACCGTTCATTCCGAGGGTCATGCAGACCAGCAACAATCCTGCAGCCGCCGCATTGCCCGCGAAGTCTTCGCCCGGTCTTGAAACCCATGCGAACATCTGAATGGGCATGACCGTGAAGGGGGACATCAACCACTCGAACGAAATAAACGGAGGTTCCATCGCGAAGGGGGCCGGGGGTAGAAAGGCGATGAAGGTCAGGGCACCGATCGTCACGATGGGTGCCGTCTCTCCGATCGCCCGGCTCAAGGCCAATATGATCCCGGTCAGAATCCCAGCCGCGGAATAGGGCAACACGTGATCGGAGACCGTCTGCCATTTAGTCGCACCTAAAGCAAAGGCCGCTTCGCGGATCTGCACGGGAATCGCGCGAATAGCCTCTCGTGTCGTCACGATCACGACGGGAAGAATGAGCAGAGCCAAGGTGAGACCAGCCGTCAGAATGCTCGCCCCAAGACCTAGAATATAGACGAAAAACCCTAGCGCCAGTAGGCCAAATATAATCGATGGCACGCCGGCCAGATTCGTAACCGTTACCTCGATCAACTCCGTCATCCACGTTCGGCGGGCATATTCCTCCAAGTAAATGGCCGCAGCGACTCCCAAGGGGATGCCCACCACGGCCGTGACCAGCATGATCAAACTCGAGCCGACCAACGCAGGAAGAATACCCGCCTGTGTGGCGCGACGAGACGGAAAGGATGTGAGAAATTGCCAGTCGATTCGGCCGGCCCCTTCAACGATGAGCGCGCCGAACAACAACACCAGCGTTCCGATCCCGAGGGCGAGGGAACAGATCCCCACGGTCTTGAACAACGTTTCCGCAAGCTTACGGCGTCTCAACATCAATAAACCTCCCGGAACCGTTTTCGCATGACATGGCCCAGCATATTGAAGGTAAACGTCATCGCCGCAAGGACGAACCCGGCAGCGAAAATGCTCTGGTAGCCGATGCTGCCATGAGGCAGATCACCAAGGGCCACTTGCACGATATAAGCAGTAATGGTGGCTGCAGGCTCCATGGGATTCCACGTGAGATTTGGATTTTGCCCGGCTGCGATCGCTACCACCATCGTTTCACCGACGGCACGCGAGACTCCGAGCACATGGGCCGCCACAAGGCCGGAAGTAGCTGCCGGGACTACCACACGCCAAGCTGTCTGAAGACGTGTCGCTCCCGTTGCATAGGATCCTTCCCGCAACACCATGGGCACAGCTCGCATCGCATCCTCACTCAGAGAAATAACGAGAGGCAATATCATGATGCCGATGACGATTCCAGGACCCAGCATATTGAAGCCGGGGAGGTCCGGCCAAAGCTTCTGCAGAGCGGGCGTGACCACAAGAAGCGCAAAATACCCATACACGACCGTCGGTACTGCTCCGAGCAGTTCCAACACCGGCTTGATGAGTTCTCGCAAGCGAGACGAGGCAAATTCCGAGAGATAGATCGCCGACACCGTCCCCACGGGAATCGCCACGAGCAGACCGACCAGACTGGTGACCATCGTCCCTGCAAGCAGGGGCAGGATTCCATAGTGGGCATCATCAAAGAGCGGTGTCCACAATGTATCGGTCAAAAAGTCCGTGAGCGACACGGCCTGGAAGAACCCGAGTGATTCCCACAAGAGCACAGTGAGAATCGCAACCGTGGCAGCTACCGACATCATCGCGGCAAGGAAAAGCCCGCTTTCGATCACTTGTTCTCGCCGGTGTTGAGTCCGACGCCGAACGGTTGCTTCTGCTATGACCGGTTCGCTGATACGAATCACTTCCCGCACAGCCGCTAGAGACTTATTCATGAACGGCCAACCTTTTTTGTATCCTTCCTGTATCCCTCGATGCAAGTCAAACGTGGGCGCTACCTATTGCTTTGGGGAGCGCTTCATAATCTCTTCAACCGGCAGTCCGACTTCGGGTTCACCGCCAAAGCCGGTTCCTACAATACTTTTTTGAAATCGCTCACGGGCCATCCCATACGCCTGGTCAGCCAATGGAATATATCGGACTTCTGCGATCAGCTTGGGACCTTCGGCAAGATAGTACTCGATGAATTGTTTCACTTCCGGACGTTTAGCCGAACTCTCACTGACATAGATGAAGAGAGGACGTGAAAGCGGCTGATAACTGCCGTTCACCACACTTTCCGCACTAGGCAATATCGCTCCATTCTTGCCTGTCACGGCGACTGCCTTGAGCTTTTTCATCTGCGCGGCATAGTAGGCAAATGGGATATATCCTAATGCATTCTTGTTCCTTTCAATCCCTTGGACCAACACGTTGTCGTCCTCGCTGGCGGTGTAGTCACCGCGGCTGGACTTGGCTTTCCCCACAACCGCATCGGTAAAGTAGTCAAAGGTTCCGGAGTCCGAACCGGCCCCGAAAAGAACGAGCTGGGCGTCGGGCCAATCAGAACGAACTTGGTTCCATTTGGTGATTTTCCCTTGTGCCGCCGGTTCCCAAATCCTTTTCAACTCTTCGATCGTCATCGAAGTCACCCAGGTATTCATGGGACTGACTGCGACCGTTAACGCATCAAATGCAATGGGCAACTCATAGTAGATGATACCGTTCTTCTTGCAGAGAGCCATTTCTTCCTTCAAAATTGGGCGGGATGCATCGGCGATATCGATCTCCCCTCGACAAAACTTCTTGAACCCGCCGCCTGTCCCCGCGATACCGACGGTCACTCGAATCTTCCCGCGATTGGCATTCTGAAATTCTTCCGCCACCGCTTCGGTTAAGGGGTACACGGTACTGGAGCCATCAACCTTGATCATGGGCGATTGATCGGCCTGAGCTGGATGACCTTCCAGACTCATTGCCATCGCTAGACTAGCCACCATGATGGACTGCGCGACTCGAACGGCACCCATAGGACCTCCTCTCCATATTCTGATAAGAAATAATCCCAGAATGCTCCTCACTCGGAGTATGAACCTATCGCATCGCTGTTCCGGTGTTATCACGTCAGTGTTAATTCTGTATTAACACTCGCATGCTTCGTTCGGCAGAAGGGTAGGGAAATGACGGCTAATCCCGTCGGGGAACAGACAATGGGACAGAAAAAGGAGAAGAGTTATTGCCCGGGAACTGCTTTGAAAGACGGTCCTTTAGGATCTGACGATGAAAGTTCACGGCGCAGCTGTTCTATCTGATCTTGCAACTGCTGGGTACGCTTATTCTGCTCATCAAGGCGAGCTTTGAACTCTTGATTAGCATCGGAGAGTTCTCTAATTTGGAGTTGTTGATCCTCAGGCGACACACTGCCCTGGCGACTTGCCGCTGATGCTGCAGGAGGCACGGGAACTGGCGTCACCGGTCCTTGATTCATGCGCGTAGCTGGAATTTTCTCCGCCTGAGCCAAAACCTCTTTGACAACTAGAGAAATATGAACCTTCTCGAAGTGCCCCCATCGTGGCGCTTCAAAATCCGGAACGGTTGCCGCACGAGCTGGACCAGTCACCCACAGTTTCATGCCTTTGGTATCCCGAATATCTTTACCCCCGCTGGTATCGGTACGAATAAATGAAGAATGGTCTGTCAGGACCACATGGAGATAGCGCCCACGAAAA
>JAICUC010000405.1 GCA_025936075.1 Nitrospira sp.
CACCGTAACGGTCGGCGGCCAGGCCGCAAATTTTGAGCTCATCGTCATGATGCCGGTCATGGCCTACAATCTGTTGCAATCCATCGAACTACTTGCAACGGCTTCCAACAATTTCTCGGCCAAGTGCATTGAAGGGATCAAAGCAAACGAGGAACGATGTAAAAGCCTTATCGAAGAAAGCTTGGCCATGTGCACAGCCCTGGCGCCGGAGATCGGATACGAAGCGGCTGCAAAATTGGCCAAGGATGCGTATAAATCAGGAAAGACGGTGAGGCAGGTCGCCAAAGAACAAAAAGTATTACCCGACAGACGACTGGTTGAACTCCTCGATCCATGGCGTATGACTGAACCGGGCGGACCGGTGGGGAGTGCCGGAGGATAGCTGAACGGTACACAGGTGTTGTCTTACAACAGTCGGTCTGTATACTGAAGCATAATGAGTTCAGCCAGCCACAGTCACTCGTTCGTGATCGGCTTTCTGGTCTTGCTGGTGTCGGACGCGCTCTCCGGGTGCGCAACGACTGGGCGTCAACCGGTGCAAGAAGAGAGAAGTGTGATTCCCACCATGGGCGCACGCGGAGCGCATTGCTGCGCCATGGCCAAGGGAATTCCTCGGCAGACAGCACTGGCAAAGACAGCCGTGAGATTTGTCGGACAGTCACGGGTACAAGTCGACGGACGGAACTATGCTCCGGACTGCTCCGGCTTCGTCCGAAGCGTGTATGCCTCGCAGCGTGTCGACTTATATGGTGGGCTTGGCGAACTCGATGGCGGCAACGGCGTCGGGCGCATCTTTACGCATGTGGTGGAACACGGCCGAATTCATTACGGCCCCACCGTTCATCCCGGGGATCTCGTGTTTTTTCATAACACGTGGGATTTCAACCGGGACGGACTGCCGAATGATCCGCTTACGCACGTCGGTGTCGTCGAGAAGGTGGACTTCGATGGGACCGTGGTATTCGTCAGTTCTGTTTCAGCGGGGATCAAACGATATCGGATGAACCTCAAACACCCCGATACACACAAAACGGCGGATGGACGAGTCTTGAACGATTTTCTGCGGCGCAAGCACATGAGCGACACGCAGGGGACCTATTACCTTGCGGGGCGATTGTTTGCGGCTTTTGGAACCCTTACTCACTAACTCGTGTGCCGATTTCTTGCCATGTCCTCCTGAATCGAAGAGTTTCATTGACATGATCTCCTCTCCTCCTAACTCACAGAGAGCGCGGACTTCCGACGCGTTCGGAAACATAGGCAATTGATACCGATGATAATTGAAACGACTCATACTTCAACGGAAGCGGTGCAGCTCAAAATTGTTCCTATCCTTGCCAAGGAACTTGGCGTCGGGACGTCTCAGGTGAGTGCCGCCGTGACGCTGCTCGATGGAGGGGCTACGGTCCCCTTCATCGCGCGTTATCGTAAAGAGGCAACCGGCAATTTGGACGATACACAATTACGCACACTGGAAGATCGTCTGCGCTATCTGCGCGAATTGGAAGAGCGGCGCGCCGCCGTTCTGGCCTCGATTGAGGAGCAAGGCAAGCTCACGGATGCATTGCGTGAGCGCATCGAGGCGGCGACGACCAAGCAGGCCGTCGAAGATCTGTATCTGCCATTCAAGCCCAAGCGCCGCACGCGTGCACAGATTGCGCGCGAATCAGGGCTTGAGCCACTTGCCGATAGCCTGTTGGCCGATCCGCTGCTGCACCCTGAGCAAGAAGCGCTCAAGTACATCCGTGTCGTGCCGGCCGCCGAAGGGGTAGAGGCGATCAATGTGCCCGATGCCAAAACTGCGTTGGAAGGAGCACGGGACATTTTGATGGAACGGTTCGCGGAAACGGCCGACTTGCTGACCGCGCTGCGGTCGCGGCTGTGGGATCAGGGGGTCTTGACTTCGACGGTGATGAAAGACAAGGAAACGGCTGAAGAGGAGAAGTTCCGTGATTACTACGCCTATGCGGAACCGATCAAGGCCATTCCATCGCATCGGGCTCTTGCGCTTTTCAGAGGCCGTGCGCTCGGGGTCTTGAAGCTGGAGTTGGGTTTGGGGGAAAAGCTTGAGGCGGTTGTCCCACATCCCTGCGTCTCGACGATCGCAGCTCACGCCGGCATCGAAGACCAGGGCCGACCAGCGGACACATGGCTGGCCGGCGTATGCGAATGGGCTTGGCGCGTAAAGATCCATCTGCAGCTCAGTACGGAACTCTTGGTGCAATTGCGGGAAGCAGCCGAGGCCGAGGCGATCAAGATTTTCGCGAAGAATCTCCATGAATTGTTGTTGGCGGCGCCGGCCGGGCCCAAGGTCATCCTCGGTTTGGATCCCGGCATTCGCACCGGGTGCAAAGTCGCGGTCGTCGATGCAACGGGAAAATTATTGGCAACCGAGACGATCTATCCGCACCAACCTCGCAATGACTGGCAGGGGGCCATGGAGATGCTGGTACGGCTGGTCGTCCACCATGGCGTGGAATTGATAGCAATCGGCAACGGGACGGCGAGCCGAGAGACGGACAAGTTGGCCGGAGAAGCGATCAAACTGATCGCGATTCAGAAACCTGGCCATAAGCTGGCGAAAATAGTGGTCAGTGAAGCAGGAGCGTCGGTGTACTCGGCTTCGGCCTTTGCCGCGGCGGAGTTTCCTGAGTTGGATGTCAGCTTGCGAGGTGCGGTGTCCATCGCCCGGCGTGTGCAGGACCCGCTGGCCGAGCTGGTCAAGATTGAACCGAAGGCGATCGGAGTCGGGCAATATCAGCATGATGTCGATCAGCGGGCCTTGTCGCGGTCGCTCGATGCCACGGTCGAAGATTGCGTGAATGCCGTCGGTGTGAACGTCAATACGGCGTCGGTGCCGTTGTTGGA
>JAICUC010000018.1 GCA_025936075.1 Nitrospira sp.
CAACTGAAGGATCAGTGGTAGTCATAATCGTGCTCTGCGGTCTCCTGCCGAATGGTCAGGACCTTGTCTAATAGATGTGAGAGCCCGGCTAAGAAGAGGTAGTGAGATGATTCCCAACATCAATAAGCGCCGTGTGTGCTTTGTAGTCTCTAGTTGTCCAGGATCGAGCGCGCTCTTCGGCGTAAAAGCGATAGTTGTCCTGAAGGTTTGATAAGAGCAACACTGTGCCGGGGAGTCGCGTCATGTTTACCTCTAACCCTGGACCTGGTTGAGGGATTGCGGGAGCACATGTCGATAGGAGGAGAACCAAAAGGTTGAAAACGGTTCCCTTCAGGGTGGCCATTCAAATGCCCCTACTCCGCTCACTTTACAACGGGCATGTTTTTAACAGAAGAAGATCTTGGAAGGATGTCCAATCGAATTCAGCGTCGTGTATTGCCAGTGACAGAATCATTCATATTGCGGTATTGTTACAACTCCCTAAGTGCGGAGAACATATGATTGCCATTATTGATTACGGGATGGGAAACCTTCGCAGTGTCTCCAAAGCCTTTGATGCCATGGGACACCAGGCGATGGTCACGCGCGATGCAGCGGCGATTCAAAATGCAAGTCAGGTGGTCTTACCGGGTGTCGGAGCGTTCGGTAATTGCATGGCAAATCTGCGGCAATATGGATTGATCGAGCCCCTGAAGGCTGCCATTCAATCAGGGAAGCCGTTTTTGGGAATCTGTCTGGGGTTCCAGTTGTTGTTTACGGAAAGTGAAGAGTTCGGCATGCATGAAGGCCTCGGCATTTTCCCGGGTAAAGTTCGAGCCTTCTCGAAGGACAAGGCGCTCAAGGTTCCACATATGGGCTGGAATCAGGTCAGCATTCAAAGCCACTGTCCGCTGTTCAAAGGCATAGCGGATGGGTCAAATTGCTATTTTGTGCATTCCTTTTTCGTGGATCCACAGGACAAGCAGATCACGGCCACGACCACGACGTACGGCATTCCCTTCACGTCAAGTATTTGGAAGGATAATGTCGTGGCGTGCCAGTTCCACCCGGAGAAGAGCCAGGGGATCGGGTTACAATTGATCAAGAATTTCGGAGACTGGAAGTGATTCTATCCGTCGTTCACTCACGAATGAACGTGATAATGACCTGCCTTCTGGCAATCGTCGTCGGCTCTGGGTGCAGTGGCCCAAAAGTGGCGACGAAGTCGTCCATTGAACTCTCTCGATACAATATCCGATCCATTGCCTTGATGCCGTTCACATCGATTTCTACGCCCCAAGCGCGTGATCAAGATGAATTCTTTTTCTCGACGCCTTCGAGTATCCAGCGCTCAGATATCTCTCTGTCCGTTCCTTCGTCTGTGGAACCACCGCCCAAGCAAACCATGGGGGTACCGGGATATGCGACACAGAAGGTGACGGAATTGTTCTGGGGGCGTCTCCAGGATCGAAAGGGGATTCAGGTATTGTCTCCTGGGGATTCAGCGAGGGCTTCATTAGCCGATGGAACTCCGACTGGAGCGAAGCCCGAACAGATCGCTGCTGCTGTGGCGAAGCGCCTGAAGGCGGATGCAACGCTGATCGGCCGCGTATCGGTGTACCAGGAGCGGGTGGGCAGTCGATTGGGAGCAGACCCACCGGCAATCGTCGGCTTTGAAGTCAAGGTGGTGGCGTCGGATGGGCAAACGCTCTGGGTCGGTAACTACTATGAGCGGCAGCGGCCTTTAGGAGAAGATGTCATGGGGTTTTTACATCGATGGGCTTTTGTGACGGCGGCGGAACTGGCAGAGTACGGAGTGGACGAGGTGTTGAAGGAGTTCCCGTTCGGTAGTGGAGAGGAACGTTAGCATGTTGGTTATTCCCGCGATTGACTTGAAGGATGGACGCTGTGTGCGGCTGCGTCAAGGCGATATGGCGGCAGAAACGATCTATTCTGCCGATGTCACGGAAGTTGCCGGCAGATGGCAACAAAAGGGAGCCGGTTTGATTCACGTCGTGGATTTGAACGGCGCGGTCGACGGCGAGCCAAAGAATTTGCCTCACATCGAGTCCGTCATGAAAACGGTCCGCGTAAAAGTTCAGGTCGGTGGCGGCATCAGGACAATTGAGACGATTCGCCGGTATCTCAATGCCGGGGTGTCACGTGTTGTGCTCGGCACGGCGGCGCTCATGAACCGGGCGCTCCTCGATCTGGCTTGTCAGGAGTTCCCGCAGCGGATCGTACTGGGACTCGACGCGCGTGATGGCCGAATAGCGGTCAAAGGCTGGACATCGGTCTCCGATGTGAAAGCGATCGATTTGTTGAAGGAGCTTTCAGGCTGTGCGATTGCCGCCGTAGTGTATACAGATATTGCACGCGATGGCATGCTGAACGGACCGAATTTACCCGCGTTGAAAGAAATCGTCGAATGCTCTTCATTTCCGGTGATTGCATCGGGAGGAATCACACGCTTGGAAGATTTGCAAGCCATCAGATCACTCGGTCCGAAAATCGAAGGAGCAATCGTCGGCAAGGCATTGTATGACGACAAGCTTGACTTGCGAGACGCGGTTGCGGCCTTTGGGAAAGTCTATTGAGATGTTGACCAAGCGCATCATTCCCTGTCTCGACGTCAAAGCGGGCCGCGTGGTCAAGGGCGTCAGCTTTCTGAATCTTCGCGATGCCGGAGACCCGGTTGAAGCCGCAGTCGGGTATGATCACGAAGGAGCGGACGAACTCTGTTTTCTCGATATTACGGCGTCACATGAAAATCGGAAAACGATTCTCGACGTCGTGGAACGGACGGCTGCGAGGGTATTTATGCCGGTGACGGTGGGGGGGGGCGTGGGGACGCTCGATGATATTCGGGCTTTGTTGAATGCCGGAGCTGATAAGGTCAGCATCAATACCGCGGCAGTACGGCGATTCGAGTTCGTGAGAGAGGCTGCTCAACGTTTCGGGACGCAATGCATCGTCGTTGCAATCGATGCCAAGCGCGCGGCGAGTGATCGCTGGGAGGTCTTCACGCACGGCGGTCGCCATGCGACGGGACTTGATGTAATTGAGTGGGCAAAGCGGATCGAACAGTACGGCGCGGGAGAAGTCTTATTGACCAGCATGGATCAGGACGGACGGCAAACCGGGTACGATTTGGATTTGACAGCTGCCGTTTCAGGCGCTGTGTCAATTCCCGTGATCGCGTCAGGCGGAGTCGGGACGCTCGACCACCTCTACGATGGTTTCGTGAAAGGGAAGGCGGACGCAGTCTTAGCCGCTTCGATTTTTCATTTTCGGACCTATACGATTCCTCAAGCGAAAGCGTATTTACGGGAGCGTGGTGTCGCCGTGCGATCAGATAATCTTCCTCGAGTGGCATGACAGGATGAATCAGGGAACGGCAGATCAGTTCAAATTCGATGGCAAGGGGCTTATCCCGGCCGTCATTCAGGATTGGCTCGACGGGACCGTGCTGATGTTGGGATACATGAACCAAGAGGCTCTCGCGAAAACGGTCGCGACCAAGAGGGTGCACTTTTGGAGTCGGTCTCGGAACAAGCTCTGGGAAAAAGGCGAAACATCCGGTCACACGCTGCACGTGAAGGGACTTTTTATTGACTGCGATCGCGACACAATTCTGGTGAAGGCGCAACCAGCAGGACCGACCTGTCATACAGGCGAACGGGCATGCTTCTTTTCCGGACTGGATGAACAAGGCCACATCGTTCATCGAAATACGCATGATGCGCAGGGGGGAATTCTTGAAAGTGTCCTGCGGACGATTCGGGAGCGACGCTCCCATCCCCAGGCTGGTTCCTATACCTCAAAGCTGTTCGAAGATGGCCATGACAAGATTCTGAAAAAGGTCGTGGAGGAGGCTGGAGAAGTCCTACTGGCGTCAAAAGGCGGCAAGAAAGAGGAAATCGTGTACGAGGTCGCCGATCTGTTCTTCCACACCCTCATGGTGCTGGGGTACCATGGCCTGTCTTTGCAGGACATTAATGAAGAGTTGGGGGGGAGATTTGGAAAACCGGGCCTAAGGTCAGCGAAATAGCTCGAATGGTCAGAGGCTGAGATGAGCGAGTGTCTTTTTTGTAAAATCGTGGAGAAGAGAATTCCGGCGAAGCTGGTTCAAGAGGATGAGCACACACTGGCTTTTGACGATGTCAATCCTCAAGCGCCCGTCCATACGCTGGTGATCCCGAAACGGCATGTTTCAGCCGTGCAAGATTTAGGAATGGGCGATGATTCGTTGCTTGCACGATTGCTGATCAGCTGTACGAAGGTGGCAGCCCTGAAAGGAATACGGGAGTCCGGCTATCGGTTGGTTGCGAATACCGGTCGCGATGCTGGACAAACCGTCTTTCATCTCCATTTTCATGTGCTTGGGGGGCGGCATATGGCTTGGCCTCCTGGGTGAGGGAATTCCGAATTGACAGATTTTCAACTCGTCTGTTAATCTGACCGGTCAATTATTCCGATTTCTTATCGACCGACTCGTCCGGTCGTGCGTGACGGGAAGGTAGGAGCTGCGACTCCGGTGGGCCGAAGCTTGATTTCCGACGATATCAAGAATCGAATAAGAGACCGGGTCGATATCGCGGATGTCATCGGACACCATGTCTTGCTGAGAAGGACAGGTCAGAATCTTGTAGGGTTGTGCCCATTTCATCAGGAAAAGAGTCCCTCTTTCTCCGTCAGTCCTTCCAAACAAATGTTTTACTGCTTCGGCTGTAAGGCTGGGGGAGATGTATTTGCTTTTCTGACCAAAATTACCGGGGCCACCTTTCCGGAGGTGTTGCGGGAGCTTGGAGACAAGGTCGGCATTGTGGTGGAAGAGTCGCCTGTGGAACGAATGCAACGCGGGCAGACCCATCGCCTTGAAGAGATCAACCGTGCCTCTATGACATGGTTTCAAGCCAATCTGCGCGATCCGCACATCGGTGTCACGGCTCGTGAGTATCTGAACAGACGAGGTATCCTCCAATCGACAGTGGAATCGTTCAAAATTGGAATGTCGTCTCCGGAGTGGGATGGGTTATGTAAGTTCCTTTCTCGAAAAGGATTCTCTCACAGCGAGATCATGACGGCTGGTCTTGGAAGCCCAAGACCGAACGGGAATGGGTGCTACGATAAGTTCCATGGACGACTCATGTTCACGATCACCGATCTGCGCAAGCGCGTGGTGGGATTCGGCGGACGTGTGTTGGACGACCGCATGCCCAAGTACCTCAATTCGCCGGATACGCCGTTATTTAAGAAAGGTCAAACCCTCTTCGCCTTCGATCAGGCGCGCGAGGCAATCGCGCGGACCAAGACGGTGATCGTCGTCGAGGGCTATTTCGACGCGATCGCGCTCCACCAGGCCGGCCTTACCCATACGATTGCCACATTGGGAACTGCCTTGACGGCTGAACATATCCAGGTCTTGCGGCGGTTTGCCGACAAGGTTGTGCTGCTCTTTGACCCTGATGCAGCCGGGGTGCGAGCCGCGTTGAGAGGATTGGATCTTTTCGTCAACAGCGGGCTGGGAGTCAAAGTCGTCACTCTTCCGGTCGGTGAGGATCCTGATACGTTTGTGCGGAGGGAAGGTGCAGGGGCGTTTGCTCAGCTGGAAGCGGCTGCTCCGAGCCTCTTGGACTATGCGCTGAATCACACGGTCAAGCAGGCTGACGACGGCTCGCTGGAAAGTCGCATCCGAAGCGTCGATGAGATGCTGCGAATTCTGCAAAAGAGCGAGCATCCGATCGAGCGGCAGGAGCGCATCAAAATCGTGTCGGAACGGCTGGGGATTAGCGAGGCTCGGCTGATCGAACGCTACCCGACGCTTCTGGTTCAGCCGAAACGAGGCGAGGAAGCATCGCGTGCGCAGCGCGTACAGGAAATTCCGCTCGATGCCGGGTTCAAAAGGTGTCCTGAGGAGCGGGATCTACTCGTACTGCTGTTGCGCGGGAAATTGACACCTGTCGACGTCCGCCGCCTGCATCCGGAGTCCTTTACCGTCGCGCTCTGCCGCAAGCTTGTCGAGATCGTGCTTGCCCATGTGGATCGGGACGGACACATCAGTCTTAGATCGGCCTTGGATGAGTCGGTGGCTGATCTCGACTGTGGTGCTCTGGCGACGGAGTTGTCCATGCGCGAAGATCATTTCGATGATATCCCGGCGCACATTGCGGCCTGTTTGGATTGTCTGGACCGAAAACGATTGGAACAGGTGATGAGAGAACTCATTGCGAGACTGAAAACGGCTGAACGTGAAGGCCGTATGGACGATGCGCGCCTGCTGAACATGCAAATCAATGAGGTACGGATGCGGAAAGCCGGCACGCCGACCGCCGGTGTGGTTTCATTGGTGAAGGAGTAGTCATGCCGAAACAAGAGTTGCTCGGTGAGGTAAAGAAGCTGATCACGATTGGGAAGGAAAAAGGCTTTCTGACGTATGACGAGCTCAACAGCACCTTGCCCGCTGAAGTCGTGTCTTCAGACCAGTTTGGCAGCATTATGGCGATGTTCGGTGAAATGGATATTGAAATCATCGAGGCTAACGATGGGGATCGACCTCAGAAACGATCTGAAGGGGAAGTCGGCGAAGATATGGAAGAGGTCGACTCGGATTCCGAAGAAGAAAACGATAAGGCGATTGATCTGACGCCTGGCGCGCTCAGCCGTACAGACGATCCCGTGCGGCTGTACCTCAAGGAAATGGGGAGTGTGGCTCTCCTCAGCCGCGAAGGCGAGATCGAAATCGCAAAACGAATTGAAGAGGGGAAGAATGATATCGCTTCGGTGATCTATGGCATGCCGATGACCATTGAATTTGTTTTGGCACTCCGGGATCAGCTCAAGAACGCCAAGATCGACGTGCGCGAGATCGTCCCGGTCCAGGAGACCGAGGAGGACTTTGAGGAAGACCAGCCGCCAGTGGAGCGGGATTATGAGGAATTGCGGATCAAGACGCTTGAGTCGTTGAATGCCGTACGGAAGGTCTCGCTTGCGCTGAAGGCATTGGCCGAGAAGGGCAAGCATCTCGGCGGTGATCCGGTCAAGCAAAAGAAATTCAGGAAGCAGTTCGATGCGATCCGCCAGCAAGTTGTAAACAAAATTGAATCGGTCAACCTCCATGGTGTGCTGAAAGATCGAATGGTCCAGCGTGTCCGAGACCTGGCGGTGCAAATCCGAGCCGCCGAACGAGAAGCGATCAGCTGCCAACGACGGATCGGTGTGGGGGGAGAGGCCGGTGCCGAACTGCTGAGAAAAATGTGCCGTAGCCGTCAGGACTTCTTGGCGGTCAAGCGGAAGACCGGAGTGTCGGAGGAAGCTCTGGGGGAAATTCGGAAGGTTTATCAAATTGCCAAAGCGAAGGTCCGCCAGTTGGAAACGGAAGAGGCGCTTGTTCCGGCTGAAGAGATCAAGGATGCGGTCAAGCATCTCGATCTGGCCGAAGAGAAGGTGAAGCGTGGGAAGGCTGAGTTGGTCGAGGCGAATTTACGGCTTGTGGTCAGCATCGCCAAGAAATATACGAACCGAGGGCTCCAGTTCCTCGATTTGATACAGGAAGGCAATATCGGACTGATGAAGGCGGTAGACAAGTTCGAGTATAAGCGCGGATACAAGTTCAGTACCTATGCCACCTGGTGGATTCGGCAGGCGATTACCAGAGCGATTGCAGATCAGGCACGAACAATCCGGATACCGGTTCACATGATCGAAACGATCAATAAGCTTATTCGAACCTCCAGACACCTCGTGCAGAAGCTGGGTCGTGAACCCCTTCCCGAAGAGATCGCCGAACGCATGGATCTGCCGCTGGACAAAGTCCGGAAAATTCTCAAGATAGCCCGCGAGCCTATCTCGCTTGAAACGCCGATCGGTGAAGAAGAAGACAGCCATCTGGGTGATTTCATCGAAGACAAGAAGGCCGTATCTCCGCTGGAAGCGGCCATTCGCTATGACTTGCAGCGTCAGATCAACAGCGCCTTGGAAACCTTGACGCCTCGCGAGGAAAAGGTGCTCCGCAAGCGGTTTGGTATCGGTGAAGCGACCGATCACACCTTGGAAGAAGTTGGACAGGACTTCGAAGTCACTCGCGAACGTATCAGGCAAATCGAAGCCAAGGCTTTGAGGAAATTACGGCATCCGAGCCGCAGTAAAAAACTGAGGAGTTTTGTCGAGAGCTTATAGTTTTCAGAATTCAACACGGCGTGATTTGACTCTGCTCGGAGCAGCGGCCTAAAATTACGGTTCGGTGTTGATGTCTGTCGAGACTGATGCTGGCGAAGCCGTCAGGTATGATCCACACCGTTTCGATGGGCCCATAGCTCAGGTGGTTAGAGCGGCTGACTCATAATCAGCTGGTCCTAGGTTCAAGTCCTAGTGGGCCCACCAGTCCGGACCGGTACCTGACTTCTTCAGTGCGTCGGCATTGATGGAAAGGATACGTTGAACCAAAAGCTTTCTCCGCTCATTGAACTGCAAAAGCTTGATCTCCGGATCATGGAGATCGGAGAAATCCGCCGAAAAATTCCCGAACGTCTCCATGCTGCCGAAGCTCCCCTTCGAGAGGCAAGTCGGATACTAAATGACACGAAAGCCACCGTCGAGGCTGCCGTTAAAGAGCGTCGCTCGCATGAAAAAGATCTCGAGGCGCACGAAGCGCACACAGATAAGATGAAATCTCACGCGACGAGCCTGAAGACCAACAAGGAGTACCAGGCGCATTTATTCGAGCTGGAGTTGGCGAATAAGAAACGAGGAGATTTTGAAGAAAAGATTCTGTTGACGATGGAGAAAATCGATCAACTCCAGAAGACCCTTCGTGAGCTTCAGGAGAAAAGAGTCGGCCTTGAGAAGGTGTTTACACTGGAGAAACAGGGACTGGACGCACAGGACAAGGAGCTTTCGACGGAACTGGCTCAACTCCAACTCCGCCATCGAGAGGCTTCAGTGCGTGTTGAGAAGGCTCTGCTCGATCGGTACAACCAGGTCAAGACCTTGCGAAAGGACCACCCTCTTGCGGCAGTGCGTGACGGCATCTGTCTTGGCTGTCGCCTGCAAATCCCGCCGCAGCTCATAGCGCAAGTCAAACGCTCCGACGATCTGCATGTCTGCCCTTATTGTCGACGAATGTTGTACTGGGAAGGAGAACAGGTCGTGGAAACTACCTCAGTGCAAGGCAGCAAGCCCACGGACCTCGAAGTGGGCGAATCGGTTTAGGTGACTCAAGACACTTGCCCTACCGATTTTATCGCGAACCATCTGATGTCCTCCCGGAAAACGACGGCAGTTCTAAACTAGAGTAAGATGCCACTTCGACGGTGCCATGGGAAAAGGAGGGACCCCATGAAGCGGTCGAAGTTCACCGAGGAGCAGGTGATCTACGCGCTCCGCCAAGCGGAGAGTGGTACGGCGGTGGGAGACGTCTGTCGGCAATAGGGTGTGGCTGAAGCGACATTCTATGCGTGGAAGAAGAAATATGCCCATCTGGGTGTGAGCGAGCTGCGACGCTGACGGCAGCTCGAAGAGGAGAACGCTCGGCTGAAGCGATTGGTCGCGGATCTCTCGCTCGATAAGCACATGCTCACGGAGGCGCTCCGAAAAACAGTCTGAGGCCCGTCCGGCGCCGAGCATTCGCCCACTGATTTCGCGGGATACCTTCTCGGTGAGTTGTGGGCGGGCCTGTCGCTTGGCACAGTTCAGTCAGGCCGCATGGTAGCGGAAGAGCCGGGCGGAGGATCAAACCGCCTTGCGGGTTCGCATTCGAGATCTGGCGCATGCTCGACCCCGGTTTGGCTATTAGCTATCTGGGTCTTAACTGCGGCGAGAAGGCTGGTGGATCAATCGCAAGCGAGTGTGGCGACTCTATCACTTGGATGGCTTGCAGCTCCGGATGCGGGTGCGTCGGCGTAAACATATGGCCTCACTCAGGGTGACGGCGGCCTCATTACACGATCCGAAGCGAAAAATGGACCTCGCCGATTGATTATGATGAGCATCGCTAGCCTTTTATAAAGATTCCAATGAAAGAACTACAAACTCCTCATTTTTAAAGACTTCCGGAAAATTACGATTAAGCTCATTGTTATATCTATATAAAACCGCATAGCTAATCCCATACTTGTTCTTTAAAAAGGTTACCCTGTCAATGTTGGTATGAAGATAGGCTTCATTCACATCCTTGCTGGATTTAATATCTATCAGACCAGTTATATCTTGAATGCGTTTGTACCACTCAATTAACCCATTTGGATCAACCGGCGTAGACTTCCAGTCTGCAATGATAGCGCGCTCCCCATGAAGTCTAAAATTGTCCAGCCCAGGCGGAGTAAGAAAAATAGCTGATACTTCGGTCGTTTTGACCCATTGGTATAATTCTGATTCTGATTTTCCAGGATGACCGTTCAGCAGAGTAGAATGACCGTAAAATGAAGAGCTAAATTCATAGGCTAAAATTAGTGACAACATTCCAGCGCAGGCTACGTTAATTGCGTTTTTGCTTAAACAAGCAGGGTTGATTCTTGCCACAATATATTTCCTTAGAAATAGCATGCCGCAACAAAAAGCGACGCCAGCTAAAAACAGGACTTTACTTGAGTTCAAACCATACTTATACAAATACCATCGAAAAATAAACAGATAACCTAACAATAAGAAAAACAGTGTTATCACAAAATGGACCGCTGATTCTGTCTCATCTGAAAATGCTTGGCTAACAATTGCAGTCACAAATACTATCTGTGATAACATGACGCTGAATGGTGCCATTCTCCAAAAAAACAGCTTTGACACCATAGGTATGAAGACTATTGTAGTGAGCAACGTAGGAATAATTATTACGATTAATAACGCACTATATAACCCAACCAACCTTCTTTTCAGGCTATTCTCCATAGCGATTAGCTGTAAACTCGTCAATCCCAGTATTGACCAGCCAGCAAATAATATAAAATCAACCAGGTAGTAGCTTGGAACATAATGATGTGGTGATCGAATGAACTGAAATATATATGTCGCTTTCTCCACATTTTCAGAAGACATCATGCTTGATAGAAAAGGGACATCCAAGGCAAGAACAAAAACCATGGGGAAAAACTGTACGGCACCTCGCTTAATTAAACCTTCAACGCCTAAAACAGCATGAGCAATGCCTAAAGAGACAAAGCCCAGAAGCAAAAAGTTTGTATGCATATAGCCGGCAAACGCAATACTTGCACCGGAAATAAAATAGCGGCCTCGAAAAAAGAAGAGGAATCCAACAAGTAAAAAAGTGCTTCCAAACGAAGAGGGTTGCAGCATAGTTGAGAAGATATAGCTGCTTGCCACACTATTCGTCCGTTCTAGAATTACAAGAACGAGCACAATCATAAATGATATAAATGCATACTTATTTGTTATTAGGCATATAATTTTATATATGGCCACAAGCGCTATAATCCTAAGGACAACTTCGATAGCTGTTAAGCCAATATCTATTGGTAAGCCGAGATAATTAACCAAAATCAGAACATAGGAAAATTTGTCATGATAATGGTGTGTATTGTGGGCAAACCAATCACCGGAGAGAAAGTTGGGTTTTATTTGAGTTAGTCCATGAATTAGATAAGTATTTTGATTGCTGCTCCCATAGCTTAGGCCAATAACTATTGAGGTCAGCGTTATAAATAATAAAAGGGCTAAATTTTTCGCATGATTCACATTCATAATCTAAATACCAGATATTTTGTCATGACAAAATTGATTGCTGTGCTAACTGCCATTACGCATCCCCAAATTAAGTTGATATTCCAATCAAGGTTGCCCTTTGCAATATCTAAGGCAAATGCACTTATTAAGAGCAATATGAGCTGTAGAGTCAGAAATGGGGCAAATGATGCCCACCTGTTTGGCTTTTCAGAAAAGGTCCACCTCTTATTCCAAATGAAACTCCATATAATGCCGGCAGTATAGCTTAAGCATTGAGAATAAAACGCATCTCCTGCTAGTAATTTATTATATAAAATAGAGAAAACTATGTAGCTAATAATTGTGTTGGATGCACCAATAATAATAAACTTAACTAAGTGTATGAAAAATGCTTTGTTGCGCATCTTGTTTGGCAGTTAATTCTTGTATGATAAATCTTGGCCGATTTTGGAGGGCGACATGAATTCTCGCTAAATAGATACCTATGATGCCCAGCATAATAAACAACACTCCGAATAAAAAGGAGGTAATGCCCACCATAGATGCCCAGCCTGGAACGGTATCACCAATTAATACTTTGTGTATTATGTATATAATTTCCAAGAAGGCTAATATACTGGTAATAACTCCAAGCCATATCCCAAGCACTAGAGGTTTTGTGGAAAATGAAATTATGGAGCCTTTAGCAAAGGTAATCATTTTAGATAAAGGATATTTGGAGACCCCAGCAAACCTTTTGCCTGCTGCATATGGGATGGTGACCGACGGAAAGCCCAGCCACTCAACGGCGCCACGCAAAAATAGATCCACATCTTTTAGCTGGAGAAGTTGATCCAGAACGATTCTATCAAGCAAGCGAAAGTCTGATGTTCCGGGAGCCACAGGTACATCAGTCAAGAAAGAGAATAGCTTGTAAAATACGGAAGAGCTTTTTCTCTTAAATAATGACGCCACTTCAGTATCATTTCTATAAGTATTGACAACTAAATTACCTTCTTTATGTTTCTGCATCATTTCTTGTATGAGGGATGGAGGGTGTTGTAGGTCGCCATCCATTGAAATAATAGCCTGCCCCTTCGCACTATTTAGACCGGCAAGCAAAGCGTGTTGGTGCCCAAAGTTCCTCGCTAATTTTATGCCTCTGACCCTAACTGATGATTGCTTGATTTTTACCCATGTTTTGTCACTACTCCCATCATCAACCAAGATAATCTCATAACTTACGTTTAACGGTTGAAGATTATCTTCCAGCGCACGCAGCAATAAATCAACATTGTCTTCTTCATTAAACAAAGGAATGACAATCGATAAATATGTATTGTTCGGGGTTGAATTATTCATTTTGTTCTTCACTCCTCTTTATGGTGACACTGAATGTATTTAAATGCATATACGTAAATACCGTTTTAGCCATTTATGTCTCACTCAAGGGGACAGCGTTCTGAAAACTGGACCATGGTCAGTATCCGACCCATAGCACTTGCCACCTAATAGGATCACTGTAGGGAACAAATGTTTCTGAAACCGCGAGTTCATGCGTTTCACGACCGTATGTTCTCATGCTGCAGCTTCAGCAGGATTCTGGACAACATTTGGAAGACCTCGATTCCCAACTCGAATACGACAGCGACGATTTCAACGAGTGAAAGACAGGAAGGCTCTGCCAAATTCTGTCTTAGAAGGCGGTGAGTTAAAACTGGGAAATCTCCTCATGGGTTGATCAATGAGGGCAACTAGTAGGCAACTAGTATTAGAACGAGATGGCCGGAAGCGTCTTGTCAGAGGTCACTCGCCGTTAGGCTGCTCTCGACTGCCTTGCGAATATACGCCTCCTCCGCCACATCAACGTGCGTCATCGAGCCAGGTACAGACAGTTGGTATTCTTTGCCAGCCCGCGGTACCGGACTTTAGGAAACCCAAAGATCCGCTTGATCACTAAAAGCACGTGTTCGACGTTGGCGTGAACCTCGACTTGGATCGGTTGCGGGCGCGCTCCACCTCGCTCAGCGGACAATGGCGATGGGCTTCGATATGGTAAAAATCCTGGCCGTCAGGCGCGCGACGGCGCCGGAGGTGCAGCCATGAACGCCACCCCACTGGAACGGCTCAGTGACCAACTCACGCGCCCGCGGCTCTTGAAGCGCCAGGAGCGGCTGGAGGCCCTCTTACAGGAGGCGGCCGCCACGGATCTGTCGTATGCGGACTTCCTCGATCAGGTGCTCGGTGAAGAAGTGATCGCCAAGGCCGTGAAACATGGCGATGCGGACGAGTTTGGCCCTTTTCCGATCGTCAAGAGTTTGGAGGTCTTCGACTTCAGCTACCAGCCCTCGCTGGATAAGCAGCTGCAGCAGGTGGCGATCTACCACTTCATGGAGCACGGCGAGAATGTTGTGCTGCTCGGGCCACCGGGTGTCGGCAAGAGTCATCTGGCCATCGGGCTGGGTTCCACGCGATCGAGCGGGGGCTACCGCCTGTTGTTCACGGCGGCCGCGGCCATGATCGCCATGCTTACCCGAGCGCTGACGGAGAATCTGTTGGAGGACAAGCTGAAACTCTACACCATCCCACGATTATTGATCGTCGATGGGTTGGCTATTTGCCGATTGACCGGACCGAAGCCAATCTGTTTTTCCAACTGATCTCACGCCGCTACGAGAAGGGACGGATGATTCTCGCGAGTATTCAGAGCTTCGGCGCCTGAGGTCTTTGACGACCGGGTGCTCGCGACTGCGATCCTGGATCGTGTGCTGCACCACGCGATCACCATCACTATTCGTGACCATTCATATCGGCTCAAGGAGAAGCTCAAAGCGGAACTGGTGCGACTGGAGGAAACGGCGGGGACAATCTAATCACGGTGGGGAGTTTCGATGACCATAACTAGGGACATTTGGGTGACCCTTGACACCGCATGGCGCGTGAGTCATACAGCGCTTCTTCGACGGCCGGATTCGACAGGTTGAACCATTGTTGCAGGCAATGCAGCGGAGCATGCGTTTGACGCCCACTGGCGGACGTCCCGGTCCGTTCGCCTTGAGATAAACGGGCGATGACGGCCACCAGCTCCGTCCACGGTACGACACAATTCATTTCGTCGAGAAATCGCTCGCGGCGGGTGGATTTGCGATACTGCTCGCAGGTGGCTTCCGCAAAGGTCTGTTGGTGCATGGGCACTCCCGTTCAATGGGCCTTACCCGTAGCACATTCCGAGAAGAGAATAAATCAGACCTTCCCTAGGTCCAAAGAATAATCCCTCTTCCGAACTATATGAAGCAATGCCGGGTTACGGCATTGCTTTGCATCCATTACCACCTGGTTTTGAAGAGCCGAACTCAGGGGTTTTTCACTATTAGCTAAGGGATTGCCCTATGGACCAGGAAGGAAAATTCTTGTTTAGTGTTGCGCGGACTAAATGTATGGGCAATGCTGGTAAAAGTGGAAAGGTGTTGAGAGTGGGATGTCCTGCCCCCGAAAATTTGCACTTCTACGAAGGCAAACTTCCGCAGCGCCTGTTTGTAAAAGTATTTCGAGCGACAGTTTCTCTATTCTTTCCTCGCACAAGGAACCGAGAATTGATGGGCTCTCATCTTAGGACGAGGAAATAGCTGTCTCTATTGTGGCGTGGAGCGGTGTCTTGCTGGCAACCACTGCCAATCGCATAAGCCGCAGGTAAAGTCGAATGACTGCCTGGGATTTGATGAAAGGAAGGTGCCCGCAAGATGAACGCTGACGTATTCCATAGGAGCGGGTTGATAGCGGCACAATCTTCGCCAGCCAGAAGGATTACATTCTACGTCGTGATGGTACTCGTCAGCTTCCTGATAGTTGAAGCCGGCTTTCGTGCCGTGCTTGCATTTCGGGTCGGACCCAGTGTGCTTTACTATGGTACTCCATTCCAACGACAGGATGTTCCTGCCAAGACTGATAATCACACGGTCATGAAGCATGGGAATCCTCAACAAGGGTACACGAAATTCTTTCCCAATGAATTGAAGGTCGACCATGACCCAACGACGAACGAAACCTTTAGGGTCTCCATCAATTCACGAGGGTTTCGCGGTGGAGAAATTGACGAGACCAAGAAACCGGGTGTCACGCGCATTATCACGCTCGGGTCTTCTTCCACGTTCGGCTACTATGATCGCGACAACGAAACCTATCCCTACTATCTCGAACAGATACTCAACAAGAGCTCTGAGGTAACCGGGAGGTTTGAGGTTATCAATCTCGGTATTCCTCACCTTCGGTCTGAAGAAATACTCGCTCTCTTCCAGGCGGAGGCGATTCCATTGCAGCCGGATGTCGTCACTTTTTACGAAGGGGTCAATGATGCGGCCAGAGGAAATCCCAGCGGGAATGAAGGCGACGACAGAAAGAACCTCGCCCAGAGACCGAAACAGTCGGCGACCACAACGTTGAAGGCCTTTTATGGGATTGTGCGCGACCACCTTGTCACGGTTGCGTTTATCGACAGCATTCGACAGAACATGATCGCCGAGCCGACATTCAATCGTGGGGAGGTTGAGCGTCACATGACGGGCACGAGCGAACACTTCATCGAGAATATCGACAAGCTGTATCGTGAATGTCAGCGGCGTGGAATTATTTTTGTAGCGCTCAAGCAGCAGGCGAAGTCCCACCTCATCAAGGACGCGGATATGAAGGGCGTCACCTATGCGCAAGAAGTTCACATGGTAAAAGACAAATTGGAAAAAGAGGGGGCCATTAAGGTGAGAGAGCTTCACCTTCTTGCACATAGTACTCTCACGACCGATCTTGAGCAGTGGGCGACTTCCAACCATGTGCCTTTTGTGAACATTCAGAAAGCGCTTGATCAAGACAGAGATGTCTTGATGAGCTGGGTGCATCTAAGCCCTCGGGGTAATCGTATGATTGCAAATGCTCTGGCCGAGGAAATCATGCGAGTGGTCGGTCATCACATCGTGCACCAACCCGAGCCCAGGACTCAACTGACCGGGTCGTTTGGGTCCTAAAAGTCTCCCGCAACATTTAAATAAAGAGGAATACGGGCTCCTGCGCCCGTTCATTCAGAGAGATTATGAAAGCGATGTTTTGTGATTGGTCGAGGGCCCATCGGACAATATGGACTGAGTTGTCTTGAAGTGCAGTTTGGCTACTGAATCGAGCCGCTCTCTTCCGTGTTTTTTAACGATCATCTTGGCGGCAAGTGCGACGGACGGAGAGGCACCTTTCGGCAAAGTGGTGCCGACTTCGGCGGAAAGGCGTTTGAGGCGAAGGAGAAACTCAGCCCGCGCTAAGATTGATGCCGCGGCGACGGCCACGTCCGATTCGGCTTTCGTTCTCTGTTCCAGCACGATCCTCCGTCCCTTCTCTTGCAGTGCGTTGAGAATGAGTCGCTCATCACCGAACTGATCGGAAATCGCCCGTTCGCAATTCATGCCTTGATCCAGTAAATTCTCCAGCGCCTTGGCATGGCCCCAGGCAAGCAGTCGATTCAGGTTTTTGATCTTGGTGTAGAGCTCGTTGTACTTCTTTGGCCCAATAGCGATGACGCTGTGTGGGCAAATGGTCTTGATGTCGGGGGCCATTTCCAAGATTCGGCCGTCAGAAAGTTTCTTGCTGTCTCGGACATCCATCAGCTTCAGTTCTCCTTGCGTCGTCGCATCCACAAACACAGCGGCAATGACGAGTGGGCCGAAGTAATCGCCCTTTCCGGATTCGTCGATGCCGATGCGCTCGATCCTGTTGCGGGAATGCTGCACGGTCATGAAGCGTCTGTTCCCCTTGGAAAATGTGCCTAGGGAGCGGTAATCTACCAACGGACTCCATAGTCGTCAATTGAGCTACGACCAGTGTATTGAGACTCGTTTGGTTGGAGGATCGAAGATGAACGTCACACGACACATGAGAATAACATCCCTCTGCTGTCTTCTTTTGTGGGGGATCGGCTTAGTCGGATGCGAAACGAATCCTTATACAGGACGAAAGCAGCTACTGATGACATCGGTCGGTCAAGAAATGCAAATGGGAGCCCAGGCGTACAATCAGGTCAAAAGCGATCCGAAAATGCGGCCGTCGCAAGATCCCCGCGAAATTGAGCCGGTCAAACGGGTCGCGGCTCGGATCATCGAGGCCGCGAAACGGTCGAAGTATGCAGAGATGGCTCAACAATTTCAGTGGGAAGTCACGGTCATCAAGGATGATAAGACGGCGAACGCCTTTGCGCTGCCTGGTGGAAAGATAGCGGTGTACACCGGCATTTTCCCTATGGCTAAAACGGAGGCTGGCTTGGCGGCTGTAATGGGGCATGAGGTGGTGCATGCACTGGCTCGGCATGGCGCGGAGCGCATGAGTCAGGGACAAGTAGCGAATATCGGGCTTCAAGTCGTCGGTGCGGCAGTCGGGATGAGCAGTAAGAATCCTATGCTTGGCCAGGCGACAATGGCGGCATTGGGTGCGGGAGCTCAGGTCGGCGTGCTGCTGCCCTTTAGCCGAAAACATGAATCAGAAGCAGACTATGTCGGGATTCTTTTGGCAGCCGATGCCGGGTATGACCCGCGCGAGTCTGTCGCGCTCTGGGAACGAATGGCCCACATGTCGGGAGGAGAAGGCACGGCTGAATTCTTATCGACTCACCCGAGCCATGATACTCGAATCGACCAATTGAAAGAATGGATGCCGGAAGCCATGGCTATTTATCATAAAAGAACTCCGATGCCGGCCACCCCATTACCGGAGGTCGGTGGCAGGTAAAGATCCTACTGCTCTTAATATTTGTAAATAGGGAGTTATCAGTCTGCTTGTCCCGACCTGCATCGTTCTTTTATACTGACTTGGCGTGGGTGGAAGACTGAATGGTCGCTCGGTGCATTCGCATCGGGAGGAAAGTCCGGACTCCACGGGCAGGGCGCTGGGTAACTCCCAGGCGGAGCAATCCGACACCAGCACCACAGAAATCAAACCGCCGATGGCCAAGGCGATGGGATCCCATCTGATCGCTGCGGCTCAGGCAAGGGTGAAACGGTGGGGTAAGAGCCCACCGCGGTGATGGTGACATCACCGGCACGGTAAGCGTCGCCCGGTGCAAGGCCAAATAGGAAGACATGTGCAGGCTCTTTATTGGGGTTCTGCGCACCGACTGGCCCGGTCGAGGTCTTCGGGTAGGTCGCTTGAGGTTCGAGGCAACTCGAATCCCAGAGAAATGATCATTCAGCAAAGTAGGAAACTTCTTTGCGGGACAGAATCCGGCTTATAGGTCATCCATCCACGCTCTTCATTCAGTAAAAGCCCCTTGCTTGGGGCTTCTCGTCTCTTCTCCCATCAGCCAACCGGGAGCGATGTGGAGTCGTTGTATTGACGGCCCTTCGTATGGATGCTAGGATCTCAAATCTTTCCCCCTTGATTTCAAATACATCTCTGCACGATGATGCGTGCTTCGCGAGGGGTGCCGTTTAAGGTCTCACTATCGACAGTCGACCTTATGCATGCGGTTGGAGGGAGGGTGCCATGAAACTCACCGGTGCTGAAATCTTCATTGAATGCCTGAAGCGGGAAGGGGTGAAGACGCTCTTCGCGCTTCCCGGCGGAGTCGTGTTGAAGATTTTCGATACGCTTCATCAGCAGAAAGATATTGAAGTGATCTTGACACGCCATGAACAGGGCGCGGGCCATATGGCGGAAGGATATGCGAAGGCAACGGGGAAAGCCGGCGTGTGTCTGGTCACCTCCGGCCCCGGCATGACCAACGTCATTACGGCATTAGCCGATGCCTATATGGATTCAGTCCCGGTGGTCTGTTTCAGTGGCCAAGTCCCGACCAGTTTGATCGGGAACGATGCCTTTCAAGAAGCCGACAACGTGGGTTTGAGCCGGCCCTGCACGAAGTACAATTTTCTCGTCAAAGACGTGAACGACTTGGCGGCAACGATCAAAGAGGCGTTTTATATCGCGACGACAGGCCGGCCGGGTCCGGTCCTCGTAGATATCCCGAAAGATGTGTCGATGGCCAAGGCAGAATTCACCTATCCGAATTCTGTTTCGATTCGCGGGTACAACCCGACCTACGAAGGAAATAAATGGCAGATCAAACAGGCAGCCGAAGCGATCATGAAGGCCAAGAAGCCGATTCTCTATGTCGGTGGGGGAGTGATCTTTTCCGCAGCCTCACAGGAACTGCTTGAGCTGGCTGAGATGACACAGATTCCGGTGGATATGACATTGATGGGCCTTGGGGCGTTTCCAGGGGAACATCCGTTGTCTCTGGGCATGCTCGGGATGCACGGGACCTATCAGGCCAATATGGCCATGCATTATTCCGACCTGGTGATCGCTATCGGCGCACGGTTTGACGACCGGGTGACGGGGAAGGTATCTGAATTCTGTCCCTATGCGAAAGTGATTCATGTCGATATCGACCCGACCTCCATTCGGAAAAACATCCATGTCGACATTCCGATTGTGGGCGACTGTAAGACCGTGCTCCGTGAGTTGAATCAAATCTTGCGCGCGACGGTCAATGGTGAGCAGAAAGACCTTCGGAAGCCCTGGAGGGATCAAATCCGAGAATGGCAACAGGCCCACCCGTTGATGTTTCATCAAGAAAAAGACGGACCGATTAAACCTCAACAAGTCGTCAAGCGGCTGTATGAACTGACTAAGGATCGGGATCCGATCGTCTCGACGGATGTCGGCCAACACCAAATGTGGGCGGCACAGTATTTCAAGTTGGCGAAGCCGAACCGGTGGTTGACGTCAGGTGGGCTCGGCACGATGGGTTTTGGATTCCCTGCCGCCATGGGAGCACAGGCGGCATTTCGTGATCGGTTGGTCCTTTGTATTGCGGGAGATGGCAGTGTCCAAATGAACATGCAAGAAATGGCCACGGCGGTGGTGAGCAAACTGCCGGTCAAGATCGTCATCTTGAACAACGGATTTCACGGCATGGTCAGACAATGGCAGGACCTGTTCTATGAAGGCCGCTACGCATCGAGTTATCTGGATACCACGCCGGATTTCGTCAAGCTGGCGGACGCGTATGGAGCGGTTGGGTTGCGGGTTAAGAGGATCGGTGACCTCGATGCCATTCTGAAAGAAGCCATGGCGACGGATAAACCGGTCATCGTGGATGTGCCGACATACCCTTATGAAAATTGCTATCCGATGATTCCGGCAGGCGGCTGTAACCATGAGATGATTCTGGAGGATCCGCCTGAGTTGAAGAAGAAACAGTCCGGTGCGGCAAAGGTGACCCCGGAAGATAAGGATACGGTTTTGACCGCATAGGAGTGGAGCGCGTATGGCGTATAGCTGATGACGGAACGAAAGCAACACTCGCCTCGCCCCATAAGCCGTCGGCCATAAGTTCTTTGAGCCAAGATGGAACATATTATTTCAGTGACTGTTGAAAATAAGTTCGGGGTCTTGTCACGGGTCGCAGGGTTATTCAGCGGCCGTGGATTTAATATCGAGAGTTTGTCGGTCGCTCCGACGTTGGATCCATCCATGTCTCAGATGACGATCGTGACGTCTGGTGATGAACGAATCATCGAGCAGATCGTGAAGCAGCTGAATAAACTCATCGACGTCATCAAGGTCGTGGACTTGAACGAAGCGGAGTTTGTTTCACGAGAGACGGCGATCATCAAGGTGCACACGAAAGATGCGGATCGAGCCGAGGCACTCAGAATCGTGGATATCTTTCGGGCGAACGTGATCGATTCAACGCCGGGCACCTACACCATCGAAGTCTCGGGAGATCCCAAGAAGATCGAAGCGATCATCAACTTGCTTCAGCCGCTCGGTATCAAAGAGTTGGTCCGCACCGGTCGGGTGGCCGTCGCACGGGAACCGGTTCGTCTTGTTGCGATTCAAGCAAAGAAGGTCGCCCGCGACTAACATCCTGCGACGCACACAGTTTTGCTCCATAACTGATGAGATGAAAGGGTTGGTCATGAAAATTTACTATGATAAGGATGCCGATATTCA
>JAICUC010000252.1 GCA_025936075.1 Nitrospira sp.
AGCGGTACGGGAGGTCGGCTGGCTTGGGTTCGGTGAAATGCTCGTCTTCATCGCGGTTTTGTTTATCGCGCTGGCCTATGTGTGGCGAGTCGGCGCGCTGAATTGGGGAACCTCTCATCGGCGGATTGAAGGGTCCAGACAGGAGCAACGGAATGGGCTGGTGGCTCAGCAAGCCGATCTCCGGTCATCAGTCGGGAGATAGGTCGGAGATCGGCGACGGGACGCTCGATGAAGCGGTGCGTCGCAGCGTCGTCACGGCACGCCTTCAGGACCTGATCGCCTGGGGCCGCAAGAACTCGCTTTGGCCGTTCAACTTCGGTCTATCCTGCTGCTACATCGAGATGGCGACGAGCCTCACGAGCCAGTATGACATCGCACGGTTCGGCGCCGAAGTGGTCCGGGGCAGTCCGCGTGAAGCCGATGTGATCGTCATCGCCGGAACCGTCTTCATGAAGATGGCGCCGATCATCAAGCGGCTATACGAACAGATGATGGAGCCTCGTTGGGTGATCTCCATGGGATCTTGCGCCAATTCCGGCGGCATGTACGACATTTATTCCGTTGTCCAGGGGGTCGATTCCTTCCTGCCGGTGGATGTCTATCTTCCCGGCTGCCCCCCTCCTCCGCATACGTTTATGGAAGGCCTGTTGCTGTTGCAGGAACAGGTCGGCCGGGAGCGGCGGCCGCTGAGCTGGGTGATGGGCGACCGGCAAGTGTCGAGACCGCCGATGCCCTCACAGCGCGATCTCAAACGAGCGGAGAGAGGGCAAGCGACGGATTTATTGACGATAGACAGGTTACCGGTGACCGACTTGAAACAGGAAAAGCGGAAATGACGCAGACGGCAATCGTCGATGAGCTCTGCGATCGGTTCGGGGCGGGCACGTTCGGGCGGCAAGAGACGGGTGACGGGATTCCCACCGTCTGGACGACGAAGGAGAAGGCGCGCGAGGTGCTCGGCTACCTGAAGACTGAGGTGGAACGGCCCTACAAGATGCTCTATGACCTCACGGCGATCGATGAACGGGTCCGGAGGATGAGACAAGGCCAATCTCCCAGCGATTTCACGGTGGTGTATCACTTGCTCTCGTTCGAGCGGAATGAAGACGTGCGTCTGAAGATCCCACTTACGGAAAGAGCCGCTTCGCTTCCCACCATCACCGATCTCTGGCCCGCCGCCAACTGGTATGAGCGGGAAGTCTGGGATCTGTTCGGCATCACCTTCGTCGATCATCCGCATCTCCGGCGGCTTTTGCTGCCGCCGACCTGGCAAGGCCATCCTCTGCGGAAAGATCATCCGGCTCGGGCCACCGAGATGGGCCGGTTTTCCTTGCCGGAGGACAGGCAGGAAGCGGAAGAACAGGCCCTCAAGTTTCGTCCTGAAGAGTGGGGAATGAAACGTTCGCGCGAGACATCCGATTTCATGTTCCTCAATATGGGACCGGCGCATACCGGCACCCACGGAATCTTGCGTCTGGTTCTCCAATTGGATGAAGAGAGAATCGTCGACGTGGTGCCCGACATCGGCTACCACCATCGCGGGGCTGAGAAGATGAGCGAGCGCCAGACCTGGCACACGTTCATTCCGTACACCGATCGGATCGATTACCTCGGGGGCGTCATGAACGAGCTGCCCTATGTCCTCGCCGTAGAGAAACTCGCCGGCATCGACGTCCCGGATCGCGCCAAAGTCATCCGCGTCATGATGGCGGAATTCTTCCGGCTCGCGAGCCATCTCGTCTGGTACGGCACCTTCGCTCAGGACGTGGGCCAGCTCTCCCCCGTCTTTTACATGTTCACCGATCGGGAGCGTATTTTTCACATCGTGGAAGCGATCTGCGGCGGACGGATGCACCCGGAATGGTTCCGCATCGGCGGCGTCGCGCAGGATCTGCCGGAAGGCTGGGACAAACTGGTCCGGGAGTTTCTGGATTACTTGCCTCCTCGGCTGGCCGAATACGACGACCTGGTGATGCGGAACGCCATCTTCAAAGCCCGCACGCAGGGCATCGGCCGGTACTCAACCGCCGAAGCCATCGACTGGGGCGTGACCGGTCCGGGTCTTCGCGCGACCGGATTCGAGTGGGACTTTCGGAAACAACGGCCCTATTCGGGTTACGACCGGTTCGAATTCGACATTCCGATCGCCATGCACGGCGACTGTTACGATCGCGCCGTCGTCCGCGTCGAGGAAATGCGGCAGAGTCTCCGGATCATCGAGCAATGCCTCAAACACATGCCGGAGGGTCCGTACAAGGCGGAACACCCGTTGACCACACCGCCGATCAAAGAACGGACGATGCACGATATCGAAACATTGATCGCGCATTTTCTGAGCGTGAGCTGGGGCCCGGTCATTCCGGCAGGCGAGGCCTTCGTCGGGATTGAAGCCACCAAGGGGAATAACGGCTATTACCTGATCAGCGACGGCACTCCATGGCCCTACCGCGTGCGCATTAGGACGCCGTCCTTCCCGCACATGCAGATGGTCCCGTTGATCTCGCGCGGCCTCTTGCTGGCGGATCTCCTGGCCATCCTCGGCAGCGTGGATTTTGTGCTGGCGGACGTGGATCGATGAGGCGTGACCGGAGAAAAGGCAGCGTCTCGGCGCTGCCGAGGTGGGCGGGTGAGATGTGAAAAATCTGCCGATCTGAGCGGCGGACAATCACCCGGGCGACAGATCAACCGATTCTGAAATTGTGGTGCGAGCCATGCTGTCCGACGCCGAGCGAGCCGAGATCGAGGAGGAGCTGTCTCATTATCCCGATAAGAGGGCCGCGTGTGTGGAGGCATTGAAGGTCGTTCAGCGACATCGCGGGTGGGTCTCCGACGAGAGCCTCAAGGGCGTGGCCGCCTTGCTCGGCATGACCTGCGATGAGCTGGACGGCGTGGCGACCTTTTACAACCTCATCTTTCGCAAGCCTGTCGGGAGGCACGTCATCTTCCTGTGCGACAGCATCAGTTGCTGGACATGCGGGTGCGATGCCATGCGTAAGGGTCTTCAAACCCGGCTAGGGATCTCGATGGGTGAGACGACGCTCGATGGGCGATTCACGCTGCTCCCGATCGTCTGCCTCGGCGCATGCGACCGTGCTCCGACTATGATGGTCGATGATGATCTGCACGGAAATCTGACGACCCAGAAAATCGATCGTGCCTTGGAGCAGTACCCGTAGATCCAAAACAATGGAACGACCGCTGACACGAAATATCAAGCCGAACGCCGATCCTGTATGGCTCGCCGAATACGAGAAGGCCGGCGGCTATGAATCGGTGCGCAAGGCACTGCAAACGATGGCACCGCAGGACATCCAGAAACTCGTGACCGATTCCACTTTGCGCGGTCGCGGCGGCGCCGGGTTTCCAACCGGCAAGAAGTGGAGTTTCGTGCCGATGGGACCGGATGCGCCGCGCCCAAAATATCTCGTGGTGAACGCGGATGAAATGGAACCAGGCACATTCAAGGATCGTCTCCTGCTGGAAGGCGACCCTCACCAGATGATCGAAAGCATGATCGTCAGCGCCTATGCGATCCAGGCCGATGTAGGCTACATCTTTCTTCGGATGGAGTATGGGATTGCCGCCGCCCGCCTGCGGAAGGCCATTGGGGAAGCGCGAGCCAAGGGGTACTTGGGCCGTAACCTGCTCGGCTCGGACTTCAGCTTCGACATCTACTTGCACACCAGCGCCGGCCGGTACATCTGTGGAGAAGAGACCGCCTTGCTCAATGCGCTGGAAGGGAAGCGCGCGATCCCGCGGGCCAAGCCGCCCTTTCCGCAAGTCGTCGGACTCTGGGGCAAACCCACGATCGTCCAGAACGTCGAGACCCTCTGTAACGTCCCTCATATTATTACTCAGGGCGTCGAGTGGTACAGGCGTCTGAGCCGAGGAAAGGACGGGGGAACCAAGATTTACGGCGTGAGCGGCAACGTGAAACGGCCCGGAGCCTGGGAGCTTCCGATGGGCACCTCGATTCGTGAAATTCTGGAGGAGCATGCGGGCGGTATGCGTGACGGGTTCGCATTCCGAGGCCTGTTGCCGGGAGGCGCGTCAACGGCGATGCTCGTGGAAGAGCATCTTGATCTGCCCATGGACTTCGAATCGATCCCGCAAGGAGGCAGCCGCATGGGAACCGGCACGATGATCCTGTTGGACGATCAGACTTGCCCCGTCGGGTTCGCGCAAAACTTGGAGCACTTCTTTGCGCAGGAATCTTGTGGCTGGTGCACGCCTTGCTGGGAAGGACTGTCCTGGACGGAACGAATTCTCCAGAGTCTGGAGGACGGACAAGGAAGGATGGAGGACATCGACGTCCTCGCCATGCACACGAAGTTGCTCGGCCCTGGGCGAACGTTCTGCGCCTTGGCGCCTGGAGCGATGGACCCTTTACAAAGCTTTTTGAAATATTGTCGGGCCGATTTTGAGCGACACATCCATGAGAGACGTTGCCCATGGGGCAACGGGCGCGATGGAGCGGACGGAGCAAGAATATGGCCGGTATCATCGTCGATGATCGTCCCTACCAGGTAGACGAGCGCGAGAATCTCCTGCAGGCCTGCCTCTCGCTCGGCTTCAATCTGCCGTACTTCTGTTGGCATCCGGCATTGGGCTCAGTCGGAGCCTGCCGGCAATGCGCGGTCAAGCAGTTCAGGGACGAGCGGGATCGCGAAGGGCGCCTGGTCATGGCCTGCATGACGTCCGCCGCCGACGGCACCCGCATTTCGATCGAGGATCCCGAGGCGAAGACCTTCCGCGCAAGCGTCATCGAATGGATGATGGCAAACCATCCCCACGATTGTCCGGTCTGCGATGAAGGCGGTGAATGCCATCTCCAGGACATGACGGTGATGACAGGCCATACCTATCGCCGCTATCGGTTCACCAAGCGCACCTTCCGCAATCAGGACCTCGGTCCGTTCATCACCCATGAGATGAATCGCTGCATCCAATGTTATCGCTGCCTGCGTTTTTACCGGAATTATGCGGGCGGGCGGGATTTCGACGCGTTCGGCTCGCGCAACCATGTCTACTTCGGCCGGCATGAAGACGGCACGCTGGAAAACGAATTCAGCGGCAACCTGATCGAAGTCTGTCCGACCGGGGTGTTCGACGACAAGACCTTGATGCCGCACTATACCCGCAAATGGGATTTACAGACCGCCCCGTCCGTCTGCGCGCACTGCAGCCTGGGATGCAACACGATTGCCGGAGAGCGTTACGGCACGCTCCGCCGCATTCTCAACCGGTACCACAATGAGATCAATGGATATTTTCTCTGCGATCGAGGCCGCTTTGGATACGGCTTCGTCAATAGCGAAGGGCGAATCCTCCGGCCAAGGTCCCGTCCAAACCGAGGTGGCCGGACTATCCCGATGG
>JAICUC010000247.1 GCA_025936075.1 Nitrospira sp.
AGCCATTTCGAAACCGTTCTTGGCATTCGTTCCTCCGTGCATGTCAGTATGCTGCCTCACGGGTCGAAATGCCGCCAACCTCTCGCCGGTCATTTTGTTACGCGCTCTTAGTGAACTAATCAGTAACCTCTTGAGAGCTTCCTGATAGACCACGAGATCTTCTCGCCTCCCAATGGCGATGACTTCGACCACGATCTCCTGGTCGATGATTCGTTACACGATCCGGATCGATCTCTTCGCCGCGTAGTTTGTAATAGCCGGTGAGGTCGAGGCTTGCCCGATTGCCAAGATGTTCGCCGAGCCGTGGAGCGGTTTCGAGTTTTCTGAGCTGCTTTGCAACCGGTTCTTTCAACGATCTGTCTAGACGGTGAAAATCCTCGGCGGCTGCGACAGTGAGGACGACGCTATACCGCAAGCCGTTGCTCCTTCAGCAATGCCTCCAGCGGGACGGTTTTCTTACCTTTCTTGCGCGTCCGGTGTGTGACCAAGCGATGGATCTCCATGTGTTCCAAGAGATCGAGCGCTTCCGCCATCTTTTCATAATCATCCACCGGCACGATCACGGCTTCCACCTGATTGTTCTTGAGAACGACCACCCGTCGCCGATGCTGGGCCTTTAGATCGGTCAGCACTTTTCCGAAGGACCGCGCCACTCGGGATGAGCTGATAATTTCTTCTTTCTTATAAGCCACGGCCATGTGTTATGCCCTTGTTAAATTATGAGTGCAATAACGCATAATTTTACGCAACAACAAGGTTAAGGATTCAATGGAGCGTCCTTCTAGGGCTGATTCTTGGCGGATGACCGGTAGGCAACATGAAGCGCAAGCCCAAGGATGACGGAAAGCAAGAGCGCCACTCCAAGCTGAAAATCGAAACTCAGCGGCCCAACATAAATTTTATACAGCTGCAAAACGATCAGAGGGAAGGCGATAGCCAAAGCGAGGCTTAGGAGGTGCCGCCTGAGATAAATAGGCTCACCTGGTTTTCTTGTCCACTTCATACTGAAACCGGAAGAAGTTCTCCTATTTAACCAAGAACACTTTGGAATCTTCTCCGGAAGCCGTGGTGACGGTGACCATGACGAGGCCCTTACGGCCATCGGCTGGGACGGTCGTTAAGATGGTCGATTCGTCTTTCATCGTAAAGGTGGATGGGGAACCCGGCCCGAATGATACGCCTCGCAAGCAATCGGGCGAGCCAAACTCGGCTCCTTTGATCGTGACCTGTGCGCCTGGTTCACCTTCATCCGGTACCAGTCCTTCGATCTGCGGCGCGATCCCGAAACACGCGGGAGTGTTCGCGGTAGTTTCAGCTGTTTGAGGCTTCGGTTCGATCTTGGGTTGGACGGTCTCGGGTTCAACGGTTTTGGGTTTGGCGGTTGTGGGTTCGGTAGCTTTGGGTTCTGCAGCCTTAGGTTCTGCAGTCTTAGGTTCTGCAGTCTTAGGTTTGGCGGTCTTTGGTTTGACAGCCTTGGGCTTGACGGTTTTTGGTTTGACGGTCTTGGAGTGTGGTTTGGCCTTTGGTTCCTGGTCCGCTGCCGACGCGAGTCCTGGACTGATTACCTGTAAAGACAGGATCATGATACCGATTGAAATTGCCACAGCGAAAATCGTTGATTTCTCCATATGTCGTTCCCTTCGCTCGGTTAAGCCCATATCGAGTTTCACTTTTCTGTATGCTACTCTTCGATCGTCGAGATATCCCCTGGATCTTGCCCAAGTTCTTTCGCTTTGAGGACGCGGCGCATGATTTTTCCCGACCGAGTCTTGGGGAGAGAAGAGACGATATCGATTTCAGCCGGGACGCCGATCTTGCCCAATTCTTTCAGGACCTGATCCTTGATCGACTTGATCAGCGCCGGACTTTCCTGCTCTCCCTGTTTCAAGATGATGAAGGCTTTAATGGATTCACCGACTGTCTTATGCGGCTTGCCGATTACGGCAGCCTCCGCGACGGCTGGGTGACTGACCAATGCGCTTTCCACCTCGGCGGTGCCGAGCCGATTGCCGGCGACTTTGATCACGTCATCCGCTCGGCCCATGAACCAAAAGTAGCCGTCTGCGTCTTTATGACAGACGTCGCCGGCCGTATAGCAATTGGGGATGGTGGACCAGTAGGCCTTATAACGGTCAGGATCCTTGTAAATGGTGCGCATCATGGCCGGCCAGGGTTTTTTGATGACGGCAAAGCCGCCGGCGTGTGCGGGGAGACTGTTTCCTTCGCGATCGACGACATCGGCTTCAATACCAAAAAATGGGCGGGTGGCTGAGCCTGGTTTCAGCGGCACGGTGGGAAGCGGGGTGATCAAGATCGATCCCGTTTCCGTCTGCCACCAGGTGTCCATGATGGGTTTGTCTTCGCCGGTCACCCGATGAAACCATTCCCAGGCTTCCGGGTTAATCGGTTCTCCGACACTCCCCAGGATACGAAGTGTTGAGAGATCGAATTTCTTCGGCCAGTCTTCGCCGTAGCGCATGAGCAGTCGAATCGCGGTCGGGGTCGTATAGAAGATCGAGACACCATACCGCTCGATGAGATCCCACCAGCGTCCAGGATTCGGGTAATCCGGCTTCCCTTCCGCCGTCAGGATCGTTGCGCCGTTGAGGAGCGGACCGTAGACGATGTAGCTGTGGCCTGTAACCCACCCGGGATCAGCCACGCAGAAGTACACGTCATCATCTTTCAGGTCGAACACATACTTCGTCGTCGTATAGGTCCCGACCATGTACCCTCCATGGACATGGACAACGCCCTTCGGCCGACCGGTCGTGCCGGACGTATAGAGAATATAGAGCGGCGCTTCGGCATCCAGCTGTTCTGCTTCGCAAACCGCCTGCTCATGCTCGATCCACTCCTTCCAGGCAATTTCCTTTGGGAGGGCAAGGGGCGGACCGTCAATCTGACGGCGTACGACCACGACATGGTTGATCGTCGGGCAGGTCTTGATCGCCTCGTCCACGACCGATTTCAATTGGATAGCCTTGCCGCGGTCGAACCCGACATCGGCGGTGATCACAACTTTGGATTCTGCATCGTTGATGCGGCTGGCGAGGGCAGGGGCGCTGAAACCTGAATAGACGACGCTGTGGATCACGCCGATCCTGGCGCAAGCCAGCATGGCGACGACTTGTTCGGGTATCTTCGGTAAATAAATGGTGACACGATCGCCTTGCTGCAGGCCAAGCTTTTTGAGGGCATTGGCGCAGCGGTTCACGTGTCGGTGCAGTTCGGCATAGGTGAAGATTCGTTCTTGATCGTTTTCGCCGACCCAGACCAGCGCCACTTTGTTCCTGCGCCAGGTCTTGACGTGTCGGTCCAGGCAGTTGTAGGCGATGTTGCATCGTGCGCCGACAAACCATTTCGCCCATGGATACTCCCACTCCAGGACCTTATCCCAAGGAGAGAACCACTCCAACTCTTTGGCTTCAGTGCTCCAAAACGCTTCAGGGTCTGCGATGGATTGTTTGTACTCGGTCTCATAGTCTTTGATATAGGCTGCGGCTATCGTCTTCGCGGTCGGCTGGTACGTCCGACTTTCCTTCAACAGAGTCTCGATCTTTTCGCTCATGGCGATAGCGTCTCCTTCCTCAGCGCAGTCCCTTGCGGACGCGTAATTATGGAGAAAGTCGAGGACGCCTGCAACCATACAGTTGTTAGACCCGGCCCGTCGTGGCGCTATGGGATCTCTCGACTCCGTTTCTTGACACCCGTCTAGGCCGGAGATAGGCTGACCTGATGAACAGCGCAAGCTATTTTCGAGAAAACCTGTTGCGGATGTCCTTATGCCTGCTTCTTCTATTGTGCGCTCAAGCGTTCGGCGTTTTCTCCATTATCGCCTTGTCGACAGCTGAGGCCCAATCGGGAAAGCCGGAAGGCCTGTACTACAAGTCCTGGGCGATCATTATTGGGATTGAAAACTACGTCGTGGCTCCTCCCATCCCCGGGGCGATCAGCGATGCCAAGAAGGTCGCCGAGGCATTTCGGCGGTTGGGGTTCGACGAGGTGGTCGAGTTCTACGACAAGGACGCAAGCTCACGACGCCTTCATCAGCTTTTGAACGACATGTTGCCGAGAAAGGTTGGGCGCATGGACAGGCTCGTTATCTTCTACATAGGCCATGCCGGATTCATGCAGGATGCCGAGGGCCAAGATCGCGGATATCTTGTGCCGTTTGACGCACAGGTCAACAACGCAACGAAATCGATCACGGTTGAGCACTTAAAAGAATTTACAAGACGGTCGGCTTCCAAACATACGCTCCTGATTCTGGATGCGCCGGTATTCGGATGGGAGACCACTGTGCCACCGGGGCTTTCATTGGAAGGGCGGCTGGCTCCGGAATCGGATACGGATCGGCGCGCGGTGCAAGTCATTAGTGCGGCAGGTAAGGGAGAGGCCGCCGTTCGCGTCGAGAAGAGCAGTCGTTTTGTTGAGGCACTCTTGATCGGACTGTCTGGTGCTGCCGATCTGGACGGAAACGGCTGGCTCATGGCTTCCGAGTTGGGAACCTATCTCATGCGACAGGCCGAAGCGGCTTCCAATGATACGCAACATCCATTGAGTTTACGGATCGACGGCGATGGAGACACGGCGTTGATCGAAGGACGGAAGTCCGCCTTTACACTGGGTGCCGTTCCTCAGATTCCTTCTGAACGTCGACAGGAGGCGAAGGCTCAATACGAACACGCCTTTGCGCTGCTCCAGGAAGGGAAATCGGTGGAAGAAGCGTTGGAGCGATTGGATCGCGCCATCGATTACGATTCCACCTACGGCGATGCATACGTTCTAAAGAGTTATGTTCGACTGGAAGTTGTGCCGAATCTCGACGAGGCCTTGGCGGCCGGCCTTCTCGCCGTGAAATATGCGCCGGAGAATTCCGATTCATTCTATATATTGGGATTGATTCATGAAAAACGCGGCAAGTTTGTGGAAGCTGAAGGCGCTCTCCGACAAGCCGTGCTTGTGAACAATACCAATCCGGATGTCTATTTCGCGTTGGGGACCCTATATGCCGATCATCTCCTTGATCAACCGAAGGCTGTGGAGGCGTTTCGCCGGTACTTGGAACTAGGCGGCACACATGCGCGGGCTCGAGCAGCCGTCAGCCAAGCCGATCGCGCTCCTGCGCCTTAGTCTGTTTCACCACCTTTCAGGTATCCAAGACCGATCTTGATCGCTCGGCGGGTGATTTCCGCCCAACGTGCCTGAGGGTAGGCCGCGAGTACCGCCGCGGCCTTGAGATCTTGGATGTCAAGGTTCTGAATTCTAATGATGCCGTCGTCAATCCGGATGTCTGCCACAGATCCCCCTTCCATGATGATGAAGAGACTGCTCGAAGCGTCCGTTGCGTTGACTGCCCTTAGAACCCATGTTAGCATGACTGCAACGATTTTTCTCGGGACATTCTACGTACGGTACATATACTTATTTACCCAAGGAGGATTGTATGATCCGGTCACACGAGATTCATTCAAGGCTGGTCGGTCCTGGTCTTGCCGTCCTTCTCGTCATGGGACTG
>JAICUC010000158.1 GCA_025936075.1 Nitrospira sp.
ATAAGAATAGTGGATATCGATTCCCAGTCCTACCAAATCGCCCGGCAATACATGATTCGTTTCACCGGGGAAGACCTGAAGAATCAGAATGCGCTGGGCCGTTATGCCGCCTTGGCAGGCCTGTCGCCGGAGGCGTTCCGAGAGCGGTTCAGCACAGTCCTCTAAGCAACATGATGCATCCCGTCGAACAAAGGATAATTCGACATGAAGATTCTTGCGGCAAGCGATGGATCAAAACATGGTAAGTGGGTGATCGAATGGTTGGCGGAGATACCGTTCGCCGTGCAGCCGGTCGTTCGTGTCCTCCATGTCGTCGATGTGGCGAGCATCCGGGCTCCGTTTATGATCCAACCGGCGGTCGTCGGGACCGCACGGTACATCCAGTCCGAAGTGAAGCGGATGGAAACGGCGGCGAAATCCACAAAAAAAGAATCGGAGGGCTTATTGTCGACACTCGGTTTGAGCGGAACCGTGACGATCGATCGAGGCGGTGTGGCAACCACGATCATGAAGCATGCGCAACGTGGTGTAGGACTCCTGTCGATCGGGTGCCGAGGCTTGGATGCCTTGGATCGATTCATGCTGGGCAGCGTTTCGAACCATGCCATCCACCATGCCCCTTGCTCCGTACTGGTCGTGAAAGAGAGCCCTCGGCCCGTCAAACGTGTGGTGTTGGGGATCGACGGATCGGCAGCGTCGGATAAAGCGGTGAAGTTCCTGATGCGCTACGTCGATTCTGCCCCAGACGGTCCGGGTCATGAACCAGTCATGGTGACGGTGACTCATGCGGTGCCTTATTTCAAGTATCCGGAAGTCAAAGAGACGGGGAAAGCGCTGGTACAGCGTTATGGTGCTAAGCTGGCGAAATCAGGCTTCCAGATACGTGAAGCCTTGAGACTGGGGAAGCCGGCTGACGAGATTTTGAAGGTGGCCAAACAGGATAGGGCGGACCTGATCGTGACCGGAGCGAAAGGGTTGGGCGCGATCCGCCGTGTTCTCCTCGGCAGCGTCTCCGCCCGGGTGGTGCAACATGCGCATTGTGGAGTGCTCGTCGTCCGTTGATCATCTTAAGTAGGGGGAGGTCCATGGCCGCGTAAACAGGCTTGACGGCAAGGAGGAAGGCGCAATAGACTGACGCCCTCTCGGAGACACCAAGGGAGAGGCCTTATGACAGCATCAATGAAAATCGATCAAGACTCGCTTCCCGATCGTTTAGTGACGGGGCTTTCAAAAATCGGGTTGGCGATGAAGAGCCGCGCATGGAGACGGAAGGGACGGCAAGGTATCGGTCCCCTGCAAATCCAAGTGCTGACATTTCTCCGGTCTCGGCCGAATCAGTCGGCGACCGTCTCCACGATTGCCCGAGAACTCTCCGTGAAGTTGCCGACCGCTTCTGAAGTCATCCGAACACTTGAGCATAAGCGTTTGGTTCGCCGACGCCGTCGCGAGATCGACAATCGTGTCGTGACCGTTCATCTCACCTCGCTTGGAGCGAAGGCCGGTCACGTGGAAAACCGATGGCCGGAGATCCTCGCCTCTGCTACCGAGAATTTATCGATGCAAGAGCAGGTCGCTCTTCTGACCGCGCTCGTGAAGCTGATCCGCGCGCTTCAATTGCAGGGAGAAATTCCGGTTGCGCGCATGTGCATCTCCTGCGAGCATTTCCGTCAGCATGTCCATGCGGAATCGGACCAACCGCATCATTGCGCCTTCTACAACGTTGCGTTCGGAGATCAGGCATTTCGCCTTGATTGTCCCGAGTACGTGGAAGTCACGGCGGAAGATCCGAGCAATAATGCCGACTCTCACAAAGCTGCGGGCGTGATCCAAGCCCAAAGCCTAAGCGCCGGTTGACGGCTTATCATCCGACAACTTCTGCGGCGGTTGCCCTGGTGGATTGGTGTAGAGCCATCGATCCGCTTCGACTTGCCTCATTAAGTCTTCCAAGGCCGCTTGCAACGCGATTTCGACGGGGTCACGGTCTGAAGCAGTGACCCACCGTACCGAGGATCCCACTGCGGTGTGTTCGGCGCGATACGACTTCATAGGCCGGACGCCTTCGCCCATCTCTGCTTGCAAGTCGATTCGGTAATGATAGAGATTGCTGCGAGTAGTCAGCGTCAGTTTCGTGGCGACACGAAGCGTCAGGTCGGCCGCGTCAAATGAGACTGAAGCGAAGGTGCCCCGTTGTTGCAGGTATCGCAAGACCGCCTGCTTTAGATCGAGGTGCGACCATTCCAGCAAGACGATGCCAGGCCGATGGTCCGGGCCTTCCATTGCAACCGGGCTGATAACCGCCTGAAGGGTTCGAGGGATGGTGATGGCGGACGCGTTCCGGGGAAGAGGCGTCACCTGAATTCGATGGACGCACCCCGCCCATGCGACACATGTGATCAGCAGGAGTATTTTGAACGTCATGGATGGGGGCATGGACGATCAAAGGTTGGGCCTACGAACTCGCGCCACCCCATTCTGATCCGCGCGATTATGGAATCGAGTCGGAAGGGGACCCTGACAGGATCTCCAAATCTTTCAACGCTCGAGCGGCATGTTCTCGGTAAGCGCGTTCCGTGGGTTCCGTGTAGGTATCGACCACCCGTTGGTACGAGGCACGGGCTTTCTCCGGATGCTGCTTGATCGCGAAATACTGCCCCAACGCAATCCAGTTCTCAGCCGCCGTTCCACGAGCGATTTTCAGCAGCGCGAACTCACGCCCGACTTGCGACGTTCCCTGCAACTGACCCTGCTTCTTGACGGTATTCGCCATCTGGTCGGCCATGCGCTCGATTTGTTCGTTTTCATGGACTGCCGATTCCACTCGATTGGCCCTGAGATGGTTGTAGAAGTTCTCGACATGGTCTTTCATGACCTCCGCTCGTCGTTGATACGAGTCTTGCGCACAACCAGGCAAAATGAAAATGAACAACAAGATGACACTTGCCATTCGGTAGATGAAGGGGAGAATAGTGATCTTCACATGGGCCTCGTGATAAGAGTCCTCGTACGCCTATGTGTCGAGTCTAGCACACACTCAGCCGTGCAAACACTAGCTCGATCGGCGCGCACTCGCATCCGCCGAGAATGGCCGACCGGGTCGCGAAGCCTCTTGAACCTCTCACAATGGCTGAGCTATCTTATTCCCGGGTTTTCATAAACTAGAGCTTAGGACAACATCTAGAATGGCTTCGATGAAGGAGGAGAATGACATGGGAAAGAGCTTAAAAGGGACCAAGAGTCACGACAATCTGAAACATGCGTTTGCTGGCGAATCACAGGCCAATCGCCGATATCTGTATTTTGCGCGAAGGGCCGATATTGAGGGCTATCCGGACGTTGGCGGACTCTTTCGGGACACCTCGGAAGCTGAAACGGGCCATGCCTTCGGTCACCTGGATTTTTTGAAAGAGGTGGGAGATCCGGCAACGGGCGTGCCGATGGGGAACACCGACACCAATCTCAAATCCGCCATCGAAGGTGAAACGTACGAGTATACGCAGATGTACCCCGGGATGGCGAAGACCGCGCGAGACGAAGGGTTTCCTGAGTTGGCCGAATGGTTTGAAACCTTGGCGAAGGCCGAACGGTCCCATGCCAATCGGTTTCAGAAGGGATTGGATAGCCTGAAGGCCTAACAGCCTGCCGGCAGGTCATGTACAGCGGTCAGTTTTCGACGTGGCGGGGATCCGTCGGCGAAGGCTGGCCGCTGGTCG
Source organism: Nitrospira sp. (assembly GCA_025936075.1). Taxonomy (GTDB): domain Bacteria; phylum Nitrospirota; class Nitrospiria; order Nitrospirales; family Nitrospiraceae; genus Nitrospira_D. The sequence continues at coordinate 3,711 of JAICUC010000158.1, forward strand.
TTTTCGGAGAGACGAATGAAGGGCCTCAGTCTCATCACACCGATCGATTCCAAACAGTTGGAAAAAGAAACGCTGCGGATCTATGAGGTCTGTGACGGTTGCCGGCGCTGCTTCAATCTCTGTCCATCGTTCAACACGCTATTGGATCGGATCGATGTGTATGAGGGTGATGTGGCCAAGTTGACCCCGACCGATCATCATCGCGTCGTCGACGAATGCTACTACTGTAAGCTGTGTTTCAATCATTGCCCCTATACTCCGCCGCATCACTACGAAATCGACTTTCCGCATTTGATGGTCGCCTGGAAGAAGCGCCTTGCGGCGGAGCGCGGTGTTCGGTTGCGGGATCGCCTCTTGATCATGACGGATGTGATCGGAAGGCTCGGCAGTGCGACCGCCTCCGTCACCAACCGTTTGTTGGAGAACCCACGGGTGCGCGGCATTCTGGAACGAGTCATGGGGATTCATCGGGACCGCCGAGTCCTGCATTTTTCAGGAGAGACGTTTCCCCGCTGGTTCGGCCGCCGAACCGGGAGGGCCACAGCCGATTCACCCGTCCGCAAAGTGGCCCTGTTTTCCAGTTGCCTCGTCAATTTCCAAGTGACCGATGTCGGCAAAGCCACGGTGCAGGTGCTGGAGAAAAACGGGGTCCGGGTAGTCGTCCCGGAACAACGCTGCTGCGGCATGCCCAGTTTCGATATTGGAGACACCCAGGCGATTCAACAGGCCGCTCGAAGCAACGTCGCGTCATTGTACCCGTTGGTCGTCGAGGGATATGATGTGGTGGTCCCGACCGTCAGTTGCAGCTTGATGTTGAAACGGGAGTACCCGGAGCTCCATCGCGATGAGCAGACCAAACGGGTGGCGGAGCGGACCTTCGATGTCTGCGAATATCTGATGGCGATGAAAAAGGCCGGCCAATTGGCGGCGGATTTCACCAAGAAGCCGGGACGTGTCGCCTATCAGATTCCCTGTCATCTCAGGGACCAGAATATCGGGTTCAAATCCAGGGAGCTCATGGAGTGCGCGGGAGCCCAGGTCGAGGTGATCGAACAATGTTCGGGGCACGACGGCTCCTGGTCGGCGAAAACGGAGTTTTTCCAATTGTCCATGAAAATCGCCGGTAAGGCCGCGCGCGTGATCGAGCAAACACCGGCTGACCTCGTCGCGTCGGATTGTCCGTTGGCGGGATTACAATTGGAACAAGCCGGCGCATCGGCCCATGCGAAAGAAAAGGCCGTCCTGCATCCGATTCAGATCGTCCGTGATGCGTACGGACTCTCTCCACAAGAGTGATGGATCGGAAGTAAACAAATGGAGCGACTGTGAAGCCGATCACTTCCGGCGATGTCATTCCGTACGAAGAATATGAACGGCAGCGAGAAGCTTTTCGCGCGAAGATCATCGCGCTGAAGCAGCGGCGCCGAATTTCCGTCGGCCCATTGATCACCGTCGTTTTTGAAAATCGTGAGACACTCCGGTTTCAAATTCAGGAAATGATCCGAACCGAGCGAATCGTCGATCCGGTCAAGGTGCAAGATGAGCTGGATGTGTACAACGCGCTCTTGCCGAAGCAGAACGAGCTGAGCGCCACCCTTTTGATCGAAATCACCGATGAGGCGGAGGTGAAGGAGAAGCTCGATCAGTTCATGGGACTGGATCACGGCGAGAAAATGGCCATCATTGCCGGCGGAGAAGAAGCCTTCGGCGAGTTCGAAGGCGGGCGAAGTCATGAGACGAAAATCAGTGCGGTCCATTTCGTCACGTTTCGGCCGACCGCCTCGATGAACAGAGCCTTTGCGGACCTGACTCGGCCGGTGACGATTCGCGTGAACCATGGTACATACCATCAGGAGGTTCCTGTCCCGGGCAGCATGCGGGAAGAGTGGCTTGCCGATTTGAAAGGCAGTGCTGAGTGCTGAGTTTTTAACGATCTCATCCATCCGTTTCATCACTCAGCACTCGTGACTCAGCAGTGAAGAACTATGCCCCCTGTTTTACTGACGAAACGCATCGAATTCGCCGCCGCCCATCGCTATGTACGGCCGGAATGGGATGAAGACAAGAACCGCACGGTGTTCGGACGTTGCTACAATCCTCCCGCCCACGGTCATAACTACTTGCTGGAAGTGACGGTCTTCGGCGAGATTGATCCGAAGACCGGAATGGTCGTCAATTTATTCGATCTGAAGCGGGTATTGCTCACGGTGCTCGAAGAATTCGATCACAAGAACCTGAACCTCGACATGCCCTACTTCGAAAACCGGATTCCCACATCGGAGAATTTTGCGCATGTCCTCTGGACGAAATTGGCCTCCCAACGAGATATCGGCACACTGTATGCCCTCCGGCTCTGCGAGGATGAAGATCTGTATGCCGAGGTCACGGCAGCCGACCGCCCGGATGCCGCCGCCGTCGCCAAACGATATTCGTTCAATGCCATCCAAGACAGTCGTGAGGGGCGGGACTGGGACTGCTACGTAACGGTTCACGGGACGATCGATCCCATGACGGGCATGGCGACCGATATCGGCGCGCTGGACCGACTGGTGCAGGAACGGATCATCAAACCATTCGATCGGCAGGATCTTCGGCAGGTGCTTGGCTCCGAAACGGTGAAAGGGGATGCACTCGCTAAGACGATCTGGGATCGTCTCGTCGGTCGTCTTTCAGGTGGAACGCTTCGCAACATTAGTCTCATCCAAACCCGCGATCTCTCGTTCGACTACTCCGACCTTCCATTCCGCCAAGTATCCTAAGATTCTCGTCAATTTCGCGAACCGATAGTAATCCGACTCACCAACGAAGACGAGTCCGACTCGTCCGCCGCCTAGTCCTGGAGTCTCCCAACGGTGGACGACCGGGCGAACCTGGTGGCTCCGATCCGGACGGTGATCCTCTTGGACGACAAACAGTCGGCGAGATCCTAAATAAGGAGGTGATTGAGCTGGCGGCGAAGGATATCGCTGTTCGGGCAAGGGTTTTGCCTAGTTGTAATTTAATTAGTGATCAGTGTGCCCGTCTTGGGCGTCCTGTCGACGGGCAGAAGCGGCTGGGGTTTGCCGGACCGCTATGGAAACGCAGCGATCTGTATAGGATTCTTGCGGAGCGTGGTAGAAGGGGGAGCTGCGGAGTGATCGGGGCCTGCTCTGCGTAAGCGATGGCCAGGCGCATTATTCACGGCGGTTTGTTGCGAAATCGCGCAGTCGTCACGCAATGCAAACGCACAGAATCATAAGGAAAGGAAAATATTTGAAACAGTATGTCGAACGACCGGCGGCAAGCTCGCCTGCCTGGACGATCTTGGATCGTGCCCAGGCTTATTTATAGCGGCAAATTCGCGATTACAGCATGGCTTATCCGGCAAAGCGGGGGCCCCGGAGCCTTCCATGCCTGACCTGCCGGTCGGCAGGCAAGCCTCAGGACCATAGGGAGAAACTAGGGAGAACTATGGACAGCACGACAATCCTTGATCTCAGGATACGGCGGTCGATCTTCAGACCCGAAAGCCATAAGAATACTGTGTCCCGGCAACCCCATGTAACGTGAAACCGAACATTGGTTCACCGAGCCGATCCAATCTGCCGATCTATGGCCCGAATGTTCACATACCGGAGGTTGTTGCAATGAAATTGACTCGTAAGCCGGTCTTCGAGAATCATGTTGCCGTTGTTACGGGGGCTAGTCAGGGGATCGGTCGAGCGATTGCTCTGGGTCTTGCGGCCAAGGAAGCCATGCTGTTTCTGATTGGGCGAAATACCGCTGCCTTGCAAGAAGTGACGGAACTTGCCCGCAAATCGTCGCCGCGCGTCGTGGCCCATGCCACTGATCTGACAGCTGAAGGAGCAACCACAATTATAGCGGAGAAGATTCTTCAGGAGCTGGGCGGTATTGATATGCTGATCCACTGTGCTGGAGCCTATTCTCAGGGCGGCCTTGAAACCGCTTCGATTGACGAGTTCGATAGATTGTATCGGACCAATGTGCGTATGCCCTATCTGTTGACCCAGTCACTTCTACCGATGCTCAAAAGAAGGCAAGGCCAGATTGCTTTC
>JAICUC010000324.1 GCA_025936075.1 Nitrospira sp.
GAGGTGGTGATCACGACCTATGGGCTTGCCCGCCGCGACATCGAGACCTTGGAGCGGATGACCTTCCACGTGATCGTGTTCGATGAAGCGCAGGCGGTAAAGAATATCCTGGCGGACACAACGGGCGCGGTCCGCCGACTCAAGGGGCGCTTCAAGATCGCGCTGACCGGCACGCCGATTGAGAACCATCTGGGCGAGTATTTCTCCGTGATCGACCTGTGCGTGCCCGGACTCCTCGGCGAGTACGAGCGGTTCAAAACGGACATGAAACGGGTCGCGGGTCGCGCGCTCGATCGGTTGCTGCGACGGACGCGGCCCTTTATTCTACGACGGACCAAAGCCGAGATCCTCCATGACCTCCCGCCGAAAACGGAGCATGAGGTGTTCCTCGAGTTGACCGACCGCCAAAAGGCGCTCTACCAACAGACGATCGCCCAGGTTCGCTCCACGATCGACGATGCCTATTGCACCAAGACCTCCGGGCAGGCGCAATTCATCGCGCTCACCGCCATTCTCAAACTTCGACAAGTCTGTCTTTCGCCCCGCCTCCTCACGAACCAAACCGACGAGAGCTCGCCCAAGCTCGGCTTTCTGGTGGAGCGCTTGCGAGTTTTGCGCGACGAGGGGCACAGCGCCCTGGTGTTCTCGCAGTTCACAAGCTTTCTGGACCTTGTGCAGGAAGCGTGCACCCGTCACGCGCTGCCCTACCAGCGGCTGGATGGGTCCACGGCGGCGGCCGCGCGCAAGACCCGCGTGAGGGCGTTTCAGACCGATGAACACCCGGGCGTGTTTCTCTTGAGCCTCAAAGCGGGAGGGCAGGGACTGAATCTCACCCGAGCGAGCTATGTCTTTCATCTGGACCCGTGGTGGAATCCGGCGGTGGAGCGCCAGGCGTCGGACCGCGCGCATCGCATCGGGCAACAGCGGCCCGTTTCGATCGTGCGGATTCTCATGCGCCACAGCATCGAGGAGAAGATGATGGCGCTCAAACAGAGGAAGCTCGAGTTGTACGATGCGGTCATGGCCGGCGTGGTGCGCGGGTCGAGGGAAGGCGTGCTGACGAAAGCCGACTTCGACTTCCTGCTATCGCCGAGCGCATGATCACGGGGGACTGTGGATTTCCGGGTTAAGGGCCAGCGAGTGTCCTCGTTCCGATCCGGGCTGTATTCCCTCTTCCTGTGGCTGGCATTCTTACGATGCCGAGACGAAGAGTTGAGGACGTACCTTCTCTCAAAACACGGAAGAAACTAAATGCCATCCTGGTGTTTCATGATAGATACTGCACAAACCATCTCCCTGCTTGTTCCGCCACCTGTTCCAGGGTTCCTGATTCTTCGAAGAGATGCGTCGCGCCGGGGATGATGGTCAGTTTCTTCCCGCACATGAGCTGCTCGTACGCCGCCTGGTTCATCTCAATCACCGGTTCATCGTGGCCTCCGACGATCAACAAGGTCGGCGCCGTGACAGACGGCAGATAAGGTTCAGCCAGGTCCGGTCGTCCTCCTCGCGACACGATCGCTGTGACATTCGACCGCTCTCGCGCCGCGGCTTGCAGTGCGGCTCCGGCACCGGTACTGGCACCGAAATAACCGATTCCTAGGTTCCTGGTCCGTGGGCCCGCCTCCAACCAGCCTTTGGCCGTCAACAGTCGATCAGCCAGCAGGTTGATATCGAACACTTTGCGTCGATCCTCTGCTTCTTCATCGGTTAAGAGATCCAGCAGCAACGTGGAAAGCCTGTTTTGCTGTAGATGGCGGGCGACAAAATTATTGCGGGGACTCAACCGCCCGCTCCCACTACCGTGCGCAAAGACGACGACACCTCGCGGTTCGATAGGAAGCCCGAGTATGCCCTCCAGAACAAGTTTCCCTTTTGTGATCTTGATATTATGTTCGCGTGAGGTTGTCATGGCTTGCCACGTTTCTTAGCGGGACTGCAGGGAGCCGGACGGCTGAGTTCGGGCGGCAATTTGGTCTGGTCATCGACGCAGGCGGCATTGAGCTGTGTCTGTGTGAGACCGATGGCCGACGAGAGTAGAGCGCCCTTGAGGTTTGCGCGACGCAAATCCGCTGAGTCCAGCCGAGCACCGCTCAAATCGGCATGGACGAGGGTAGCATTGTGGAGATTTGTTTCTTGAAGATTGGTGTCCTGAAGATTGGCGTGGGTCATGTCGGCATGGCCGAAGTTCGACCCGCGAAGATCTGCGCCGACGAAGTTCGACGATTCCAAATTGGCCCTGTTGAATTGCGCACGCTGGAAAGAGGATTTCGGAGCATAGGTTTCGCTCAGATCAGCGTTCATGAAGTTGACGGGCGATCCCTTGGCTCCGATGAGGACCGCGCGGTTGAGATTCGCGTCAAGGAAATCGGCTTCGTCGAGGACGGCGTGATAGAGAATAGCCATCCGGAGATTCGCCGAGTGCACATCCGTCTTGACCAGCGCGGCCTCCTCAAGGTTGGCTCCTTCCAGGTCGGCGTCATGGAGGTCTGCATCCTGTAGTTCGGCATACCGGAGATCTGCGCCGCGAAGAATCGCTTTCTTAAGATTTGCGCCGCGCAAATTCGTTTCGTCCAAATAGGCGCTTTCCAAGTCGGCTTCTATCAGACGGGCTGTTTCCAGGCGTGCGCGGTCCAGTAACGCGCCTTGAAGATTGGCGCGATGAAGATTCGCGTGAGTCAGATCGGTGCGACGTAGGTCGGCGCCCGTCAGATCAGCATGCACAAAGACTGCGTCTATCAGGGTCGCTCCGTAAAAATACGCCTCGGCGAAATCGCCGTCGGTCAAATCGGCGGAGGTGAGATCGGCGCCTTGCAACTGCGCCCGCTCGAACGAGGACCCCTTCAACTTGGCGCCGATCAGGACGGCGCCGAAGAGAGCGGCTTCATCACCGATCGAGCGCGAAAGATCCGAACCGGTGAGCCGGGCACGGCGCAGATCGGCTCCGGAAAGATAACTCTCTCTGAGGACGGATTTAGAGAGGTCAGCTCCGGCGAGGCTGGCCTGAGTCAAGATGCCCTGGGGCAGTTTCGCCTGACGCAAAATGGTGCCTTCCAGATCTGCTCGTTCAAGGTTCGCACCAGTTAATTCGGCCCGGCTCAGATCAGCTTGGCAGAGTTCGGCGCGTTTGGCATCAGGGTTGCCCCGATACTCCACCCATCGTTCATGCGAACGCACGAGAGCTTGCAATGTTTTGGCCGGGACAGGCTTCTTCTTGTACGGACTCTTACATGCAGGAACCGGCGGCGACGCCGCCTGGGAAGCTGATGAACCGGCCGCCCCGGCCCATGTAGCGGCGAATCCGATGAGGATGATGATTGATACAGGGAGGGTCGGCATGAAGAGATGCTTCATCACATATCTCCTTCGGTAATCTGCAATCGACTGTCCAGGTTGAGCTCTGCAAAGTCAAGGAAATCCGAAGGTCATAGCCGGCCCTGTCTCAGGGCTCACAGCACTTCGGAAAGTTGTCCAACTGCATCACGGAATGCGAGAGAGATCAAGGGAAGGCGGGGAACCGGTGCGATGTTGGCCTCCAGCTCAACACGTCAGGAAATCTGGATCAACTATTGTCCTCGTTGCGACAACAGGCGAATGTACGCCACGACGTCTTGCATTTCCCCGTCGGTGAGCCGGCCGCGCCACGAATGCATCGGACTGAAGACGATGCCGTGCTCGATGGTTCGCAGTAATTCCTCGTCGGATTTCAGGAACGATTGAAATCGCTGAAAATTGCTCGGCGGCACTTTCAATGAAGCGGCGGCGGGGCCATCGCCCCGGCCGCCTGATCCATGGCAGCGTTGACAATGCCGCTCGTAGACGTCTTTCCCGCGTGTAGGGTCAGGAGGATAGTCCTGGGCGTAGAGTGAGGAGGTCGGCGGCTCGCCGGCCAAACTTCCGAAGAGGCCTGCTGCAAGGAGCCAACGCGGTATGAACCGCCACGAAGATGCGACCATGGGCTAACTCTTCTTTGTGGTGTGAGCGATAAATGGGCTGAAGAGTTGCCGCAGTTTTTTGCCGCCGCAGGCGGGGCAGGTCACTATCCCAGCTTCATGCTCCTTCAATGTCACCACGATCAACGACTCCTTCCCGCAATCGAGGCACGTATAGTCGTAC
>JAICUC010000191.1 GCA_025936075.1 Nitrospira sp.
AGGGTGTCTTTCCAACATTGGTGGGGCGGTCGTCACCGGCGGAGCGAGAACGCATTGATGAGACATTGGAAACCATAGGATTATCGGACCATGCCCATGACCGTGCCGGCTCCTTGTCGCATGGCCAAAAGCAATGGTTAGAGATCGGCATGGTCATCCTACAAGACCCTTCGCTTCTGTTGGTCGATGAACCGGTCGCCGGGATGAGTGATAAGGAAACGGAACAGACCGGCCGATTGTTGACCGCGCTGTCGGAGAAACAGGCGATCGTCGTGATCGAGCATGACATGGACTTTGTGAGACAGATCGCGCGCATCGTCACGGTATTGGCGGAAGGAACGGTTATCTGTGAAGGGACAGTGGAGACCGTTCAAGCGAATGACCGGGTGCGCGAAATTTATTTGGGGCGCGCAAAAGTCGCTCACTAATTGCAAAACAGAAGTACGAGCCAAATGGCACACGAAACCAAACGTTTGACGCTGGCGCTAGAGAACATCAATGCCTACTACGGCGAAAGCCATATTTTACGCAACGTCTCCTTTACAATCGAGCCGGGGGAAGTCGTTTGTCTGATGGGCAGAAACGGCATGGGAAAGACGACGACTTTAAAGACGCTGACGGGTTTGCTTCCGGCACGTTCGGGAAAAATTACGTTTGATGGTTCGGATATCACTCATGATCGTACCGATCTACGGGCGAGAAAAGGGCTGGCATATGTCCCTCAAGGCCGAGAGATTATTCCCCACTTGACAGTGCATCAGAACCTGCTGCTCGGCTACTGGAACCGTCCTTCCATCAACGGAGATGTTTCTGAACAAGAGGCGTTCGATGAGGTCTATCATCTCTTTCCGAAGTTGACCCAAATTCTCCATAGGCCTGGGGGAGTGCTCAGCGGAGGTGAGCAACAGCAGCTGGCGATCGGAAGAGCGATTTTGTCTAGCCCGAAGCTTCTTCTTTTGGACGAGCCGACGGAAGGGATTCAGCCTTCAATTGTCGACCAGATAGAAGATGTCATCATCGGATTCAAAAATTCACGCCGTTTCGCGATTCTGTTGGTGGAACAAGGGCTCCACTTTGCCGCACGACTGGCCGAGAAGTACGTCGTGATGGCCAAGGGAGCAGTGATGGCCCACGGCAAGAGCACCGAGCTGAATGCCGACATGGTACGGCAACATTTGACTGTTTAGGTAGACGAAAAAAAACTGGCCCAACCCTCCTTTTTTGTGATAATCATCTATCCGCAAAGTCCATCTCGGCAATCTTTTGTCGTGTGGAAGAGATGTCGAATAACAATGCCTGACCTAAGAGAGGTGGGTGGTTGATCTGGTTTCGGTCAGCTTCCAGTGTTGTCGTCGGTATCTGCTCCCCCCTCTTCGCAAGCGCAAAGCCCACAGTATCGAATCGCTGAAGTACTAACCTTACAGAGGAGGAACTATGCGTCTAAGCCCGAGAGAGCAGGACAAGCTGATGATTTATGTTGCTGCTCAGCTTGCGACCGATCGTAAGAAGCGAGGTCTCAAGCTGAATCACCCTGAGGCGGTGGCTTACCTGACTGCTGCGGTGTTGGAAGGCATTCGTGATGGAAAAACCGTCGCCGAGCTGATGACCTACGGTACGCAACTTCTGTCGCGCAAAGATGTGATGCCCGGTGTCCCAGAAATGATTCGCGAGTTTCAGGTAGAAGGGACCTTTCCCGATGGGACGAAACTCGTGACGGTTCACAATCCCATTCCTTAAGTGTACGTATACGCGACCAACTTTCATGAGGATGTTGCAGAGCGGACTCCCACGTGTATGCGTGTATGAAGGATGCATAAGGAAAGGATGATGAAGAATTGTTTATGACCGATACAGCGCAGGAAAAGGAGTGAAGTACATATGAGAGCGAAAGACCAACAAGGTTCCGGAGACGACAAGGAAAAGCGAAGTGCTTCCGAAAAAAGCGGGCCATCGCGGCGGCAGTTTCTCGCACACAGCGGGCGCGTTGCGGCAGGAATCGGGGCGGTATCGCTACTGGGAAACGCCGGGCAACAGGGAATCGCATATGCTGCGAATGAATCGCTGATCACAAAGGTCGGTGGGACAGGAGGAGCAAAAATGAAAAAACAAGATGCGCCACAGAGATCGAAAGAAGCCTTAGCGGCTGCGGTGAAAGCTGAGCTGTCCGCCCCGATCGTGCCCGGCGAGATTATGACGGTGGCCGGCGATATCGAGGTCTTTAAAGGACGTGAGACGAAAGAAGTGACGATCAAGAATGTGGGCGATCGCCCGATTCAGGTCGGTTCGCACTGTCACTTCTTCGAAACCAATCGTGCGCTGAAGTTTGATCGAGAGCAAGCGTTCGGCTTCCGGCTCGCCATTCCTGCCGGCACGGCGGTTCGGTTCGAACCGGGAGAGGAAAAGAAAGTGACGCTCGTGGCTCTAGCAGGCAACCGGCTTGCGCAGGGTGTCAACGGCTTGACAGAGGGGTTATTGGACGATCCAAAAGTGAAAGCCAAGGCGGTGGGACTCGCCGCTGATCGCGGATTTGGAAAAGGAGGCGCCCGGTGAAAATTTCACGCAAGCAATACGCATCTCTGTACGGTCCCACGACAGGCGACCGTGTCCGGCTCGGCGACACGGACCTCATCATCGAAGTGGAGGAGGATCGGATTGTTCAAGGAGAAGAGGCTGTCTTCGGCGGCGGCAAGACCATTCGGGACGGGATGGGGCAATCCGCTCGAGCCACGAGTACAAGCGGTCAGCTCGACACCGTCATTACGAATGCACTCATCCTTGACTACACGGGCGTCATCAAGGCCGATATCGGCATCAAGGACGGCCGCATCGTCGGTATCGGTCATGCCGGCAATTCCGATCTGATGCCGAATGTCACACCGGGCATGGAGATCGGTCCGGGAACGGAAGCGATTTCCGGAGAAGGCCGTATCATCACGGCTGGCGGTATCGATTCACACATCCACTTCATTTGTCCCCAGCAATGTTGGGAAGCGTTGTCTGCCGGACTGACCACGATGATCGGCGGCGGGACCGGCCCTTCAAGCGGAACCAGTGCGACAACTTGCACGCCGGGGCCATGGAACATTCATCGCATGCTGGAAGCATCGGAGGGCATTCCCATCAATCTCGGTTTCTTTGGAAAGGGCAATGCGTCACGACCAGAAGGGTTGAATGAACAGATTGAGGCTGGTGCGCTCGGACTGAAGCTGCATGAAGACTGGGGCACTACTCCGGCTGCGATCGATACGTGCTTGGGCGTGGCGGATCGCTACGATGTGCAGGTGGCGATCCATACGGATACGCTCAATGAGGCCGGTTATATTGAAGATACCATCAAGGCCATCAAAGGGAGGGCGATTCATAGCTTCCATACGGAAGGCGCCGGTGGTGGTCACGCACCGGACATTATTAAAATTTGCGGCGAGCCGAACGTGTTGCCGTCCTCGACCAATCCCACGATGCCGTTTACCGTGAACACGATGGATGAGCATCTGGACATGTTGATCGTCTGCCACAACCTGAACCCGCGTATTCCGGAAGATGTGGCCTTTGCGGAGTCCCGCATTCGCCGTGAGACCATTGCCGCGGAAGATATCCTGCACGACATGGGGGCCATCAGCATTATGTCCTCGGACTCGCAAGCCATGGGCCGTGTCGGGGAAGTCATCACGCGCACGTGGCAGACCGCCCATAAGATGAAAGTACAGCGTGGGCATCTCAAGCCCACGAGCGGGAAGGATTCCGGTCAGAACGATAACTTCCGGGCCAGACGCTATGTGGCCAAGTATACGATCAATCCGGCCATTACCCACGGCATTGCCCATGAAGTCGGGTCTGTGGAAGTCGGAAAAATTGCCGACCTTGTCATTTGGAAGCCGGAATTCTTCGGCGTCAAACCGGAAATGGTGCTGAAGAGCGGTTTCATCGCCCAGGCTCAAATGGGCGATCCCAACGCGTCGATCCCGACGCCGGAGCCGACGATCAGCCGGCCGATGTTCGGCGCTTTCGGTCGCGCCCTGACCAGCACCAGCTTTACCTTCGTGTCTCAGGCTGCCTTGGACCATGAGATCCCAAAGCGGCTTGGTTTGCAAAGGCGCGTGTCCGCGGTGAAAAACTGCCGCAATGTGGGGAAGCGTGATCTCAAGCTGAACGACGCGCTACCGAAAGTGGAAGTCAACCCAGAGACGTACATTGTGACGGCGGACGGTGTGCCGCTCATCTGCGAACCGGCGATCGTGCTGCCGCTGGCGCAACGGTATCAATTGTTTTAACGAACAGAACAGCCGGTTCGGCTACGCGTAACGGAACGCCCGTGAAGGTAGCTGGCCGGCTGTTTTATTCTCGTGTAACCCGATATGAATACACCCGCATTACTTGAAGGATTGCGGTTCATCGACACGTTCTTTCCCTCCGGCGGCTACGCGTTTTCTTCGGGCTTAGAAGCGGCCATTCAAGGCGGAGCGGTGAAGAATTCCGATCAACTCGCCAGCTACGTGGGGGACCTGTTGCGTGGCGGCATGAGCCGGAGAGAGGCCCTCGCAGTAAAATGGGCGAATCAAGCCGGATCCCATGGAAAGGTCTCTCTGGCTGCCGAGGTCGATCGAGAATTGGATTCGACGAAGCTGAGTCGTGAGTCGCGAATGGCCAGTCGCCAAATGGGCCGTCAGGTCATACGCATGGCGGCGGATCAGCTCAGGGCCAAGACGGTTCTCGGCGAGTACCGGGATGCGATAGAATCTGAACAAGCCCCCGGTCATTTGGCGGTCTGCTTTGGACTGACGCTGGGTGTCAGTGGATGGGAACCCGAAGCGACTGTGGCGGCGTTCTTGTATCAAACGGCGGTCGGATTTGTATCTGCCGCCATGAGATTGAGTCCAATCGGTCAGCATGAGGGACAGCGCATACTCAGTGAATGGCTTCCACTGATCGATCGGATCAGTCGGGAAACCGGATCGGAAACAACGATGATGAGCTCGTGGTCTCCCATCCAAGATATCTACTCAATGCGCCATGGTCGATTGGAGTGGAGGCTCTTTCGGTCTTAAAGACAGCGGCTATCGTTACACAAGAAAGAAACAGAACGGCAGTTGATGGCCTGGGCCTCAATTGCCCGCTCGGGGGATTATCATGCATGATCTAAATCGTGAGCACAATCACAATTGGACTCCCACGCAAGCGAGAAAACAAGGCATTCCCGTCATTGGTATCGGAGGTCCCGTTGGATCAGGGAAGACGGCACTTGTTGAAGCGCTGTGTCAGCGGTTGCGCGACCGGTACAGCCTCGCCGCAGTGACCAACGATATTTTTACAAAAATAGATGCAGAAATTCTGACGAAGCGTGCAGCCTTGCCGGTCGATCGAATTTTGGGCGTCGAGACGGGTGGGTGTCCTCATACAGCCATCCGAGAAGACGCTTCGCATAATCAAGAGGCGATTGATGACCTGCTTCGGCGCCATCCCGATGTTGAATTGATCTTCCTGGAAAGCGGAGGGGACAATCTGGCGGCGACCTTCAGCCCGGAACTTGTGGATTCTGTCATCTACGTGATCGATGTATCGGGTGGCGACAAAATTCCCCGCAAAGGCGGTCCGGGCATTACTCGATCGGATTTTCTCGTCATCAACAAGATGGATTTGGCGCCGCACGTGCGCGCCGATCTGTCGGTCATGGATCGGGATACCCGCCGGATGCGCGGCGATCTTCCTTTTGCGTTCACCAACATCCTTTCCGGCGAAGGGCTGGATGCCGTAGTGGCCTGGTTGGAGCAGCGCATACCGCAGCGAGCGAGGCGCTCATAATCGTGCAAGCTTCAACAGGACCACGGAAAAAGACTGCTTCCGGAAGACGTACGGCTCAGAAACGAAAAACGCCTGAAAAAAGAAGTCCATCCGGAAAAAGAAGTACGTCGCCGACGTTTTCCACGGAATTTATCGGACGGGTCGGTGAGCTCAGGCTTGACTATGCCAAGCCTGACCGCCGAACCATCATCGCACACTCATATTTCACGACGCCCTGGAAGCTGCTCCCTCCCATTTATCTTGATGATACGGGGGCCGCGTACACGCTTCTCGTCAATCCATCCGGAGGCCTGGTCGGCGGAGACCATTTGTCCATAGACATGGGCCTGGATCGAGACGCGCACGTCCTGATTTCCTCACCTTCTGCCAATCGGGTCTACCGAAGCGAGAGCAAGGTCTCACAACAGCACATCAATATCACCGTGGGGCCTGGCGCGATCTTGGAATGGGTTCCCGAGCACACTATTCCCTTCGCCGGTTCGCGATTTCGGCAGATACTCCATGCCACGCTGGCACCGGGCGCGACTCTTCTCTTGTGGGATGCCGTCGCATCCGGGCGTATCGCCCGAGAGGAGCGATGGGCGTTTACCGATCTGGAGAACGAAATCCGTATCACAACGGCATCCGGCAATTCTCTTTTGGAGCGGTATGTCCTTGATTCCGCCACTGATTTAGGCTGCGTAGGGCTTGCGGAAGAATGGAACTATGTTGCCTCTTTCTATGTGGTCAACGATGCTGTCGTGTCCGATACCTGGAGCCGACTGGAGTCGAAAATCGCGTCTGTCTTGGATGAACGACCGGATCATGTGTTAGGAGGAGTATCGACGCCGACCGTGCCGGGGGTCGCCATCAAATTGTTGACTCGAACGGCACCCGACCTCACCTACATGCTGGATACTCTCTGGGCTGCCATCCGCGAAGAGCTGTGGAATCTCCCACCTATATCCTTGAGAAAATATTAAGAAGTAAGTAGGCGACTGGTTCACTACCGGGACAAGGGCTGCTTAGAGATTTGAAGACCTGGAATCAGCCGCATTAGCGGTACGGAGCGACCAGGCTAATCCCAGAAGCGACAGCATGAAAATCAGCCATTTTGATGGATCGAAGTTATACCAGGAGGGACCGTTGCGGTAGTCGCTTTGATAGGTGTGGTGATAGTTATGATACCC
>JAICUC010000153.1 GCA_025936075.1 Nitrospira sp.
AGCACTGCTGAGTTGCTAACGTCGTATCCCGCCGTCAGTGAGGGCATGGATTGGTTTCGACCGATACGCCTTTCCAGTATGAAGCAGGTCAGCTGGTCGCTTCTCACATTGTCATGTCTCGGATTGCTCGCCATTGGGCGCTGGCCCAATTACCTGTTTCCACTTGTCTGGGTTGGACCGCTGTTGCTCGTGGTCTCACTGCAGGAATTGGGAGGGAGACCGACTGTCCTGTCATCACTCGCGCAGGGCGATTGGAGGGGTATGTGGATATCGGCGCTGGCGGCCTTGATCTGCGGATTCTTTTGGGAGCTCTGGAACTGGAAGAGCCTTGCCCATTGGGAATATGCCATTCCATTCGTGCATCGGTTTCAGCTGTTCGAGATGCCGTTGCTCGGCTATGCGGGCTATTTGCCGTTCGGTCTCGAATGTGTGGCGGTTGCCGATCTTTGTTTGAGCCCTCAGGCTCAGGCGAAGCAGGATAATCCCATCATGAACAATGACTATCATCAATAACGGAACTCTCTCCGCGCTAATCGCCGGGAGGCTCTGCATATTCTTCAGAGACAGGATCTACACCGAGGGCAGCGTCAGCAGCTTCTTCATTTCGCAGTGCGCGAGGACGACGTCGGGGGCTCGCTGCAGGGCTTCATAATAACTCCGCTCATATCCGTCGCCGAGTTCCGAGGGGCGAATGAGCGCTCGCACCTCCGTCAACAGGACCGCCACATCGTCGACGGTCAGTTGGTCGTTCCCATCGAGCAGTTCGTCGATGCGAACCACCATATTGGAAAGCGGATGCAACCAGGTAAACCACGGGTCATTCATCACCAACTGTAGTAATTGACCTGTGGAGTCCACTCGTCCGTAAATCCGCTCATACGTCAGCTGTTCGGCGACAATCAGAGCCTTATGCAACCCTAAGAGACCATGCCGGACATCCGTGAGGGTTCGACGGAGCGGATTGGTTTCTCGAACAGGTGTTTGTCTCGATGAGATAGCCATAGAGATAATCTTACCAGGTCAATAGAAGAATTGGGACTCAGCGCCGGTCCTCAATATGGAAGAAGCCACGATATGTTCCTTATCGGATATCATGGGCTTGTTCTGTAGTGGCGGTAGAGATCATTGTGACGTTAGGTCAGTTGTCAAATCCCAGGCTTCCCGACGTCATCGTTCATGTACAGCTGAGGATGGAGAAACGGTGTCGGCAGAAGAATTACTTCTCTGAGGATCTAGCAGGTTTCCGTAGAAGGAAAATAGCTCACCGGTCAAACGGGCCGTGTGATCGGCATCAGCTGGATGTTTCCGCCGTATGTAGTCGTTGAGCACATGACCGTCGCGAGTCTTATGGATATGCGGCTGGTCCAAATTCATGCGGTAGCGCTCGACGGCGTTGGCGACGCGGCTGATGAAGACCACTGTGCCGTCTGGTTCCAGCCGTTCGACCACTCCAACATGGGTCAGGGGATCGTTCACTTTGCCGTCTCCGTTGAAATCCCACGTGTTACTGAAAAATATGAGATCGCCGGGGTTGGCGTTCGATCCCTGATGAAGGGTGCCATGCTGGCGCACATGGTTGTAGATGAGCCGGACGCCATTTCCTTTCGGATCATTGAACGCTCCCCGATACAAATCAATGCCGTGCTCCAAGAAGATGGCACGAGTGACCCCTGCACAGTCATAAGCAATACGTTTGCCCTGCCTTGTAATCGTCCGCGCTCCGACTAGACTGGCGGCAGACTCAACAATGGCGAATCGACTGGGAAGCGACACGGGGAGCGAAGTGGGGTGATCGATTGTGGCTGAGGTCGGAGACGATTGCCGCAGTGCCGGTGATTCCCGGGGCTTTGTCTTCTCCGCTGAGATTGGTGGTGCCACGGTTTCCCTATTCAATTTCTGCACCGGCTTGCTGCAGCCCACGAATGCCACAATGGCAAGAAAGGCCATGATTGGGAGAGATAGCATCGGTAGTTACCGCACGTTCACAAATCGGTCTTCAGCTGTCTGTCGAAGTGCATCAATGTCTTCACGTCTGGTGACGGAGAGCGGCATCGTGTGGGTCAATTCTTCGATGAGCAGGTCGGTCGTGAGCAGAGTTTTTCGGTGCAGTGCCCGATAGAGGGCCGCTACCACCGCTTGTTCGATTTCGGATCCGCTGAAGCCGTCGCTCGCGCTGATGATCTTGTTGAGGTCGAACTGCTTGCTGTCCTGCTTCCGGAGGCCCAGGTGAATGTTCCAGATGGCTTCTCGTTCGGCATCGTTCGGCAAATCGACGAAAAATATTTCATCGAACCGCCCTTTGCGCAACAGTTCGGGAGGCAATGACGACAGATCGTTGGCTGTGGCGACTACAAACACGTCCTGCTGTTTTTCCTGTAGCCACGTGAGAAAGGCACCAAAAAGTCGTCGGCTCAATCCCGCATCGGCCTCGCCGCTTCCCCCGCCCCCGACCATCGCTTTTTCAATTTCATCGATCCAGAGGACGATCGGAGACAAGGATTCCGCCATTTCAATCGCCTTGCGAAAATTCTTTTCCGATTCTCCGACGAACTTATCGAATAACCGGCCGGCGTCGAGCTTCAGGAGCGGGAGCTTCCATTCGCGTGCGATCGCTTTTGCGGCGAGCGATTTGCCGCAGCCCGGCACGCCGACCAACATGATGCCGCGAGGCGGGGTGAGATTGAGCGATTTGGCTTCGGGAGTAAACCCGACTTGTGCGCGCTCCAACCAGGACTTGAGATTGGTGAAGCCTCCCAACTCAAACCGATTGTCCTCCAAGGGATAATATTCCAAGAGGCCGCCGTCCTTGATCGCCTGCACTTTCCGTTTCAGGATTGTTTGGACATCTTCGGCGGAAAGCGTGCCGCGTTCCACGATGCCTTGTGCGATGACCTGGCGGGCTTGATGGAGCGTCAAGCCCTGTAGAGCGCGCAGGATTGCATCGGCCTCCTTGGATGAAAGGCCGTTCTCGATTGTCTTGATATCGCTGATCGAACTGAGAATGCTTTGCGCGAGGGTCGTGGGCCGTGGACGGGTTGTTCGAGGTCCCAACGATTGGAGCAAGCCGCGCAGCATCGACCGCAGTTCGTCTCGATCCGGAAGTTTCAGATCGAATCGCACCGCAATTGTGTCGAGGTCGAGGGGCAACGTGACTGGTTGGCCGGTCAACAGGCAAGTGGCCCGTGATCGACTATAGATTGCCGCAACCTCCCGAAGTTGTCGGCAGACAGCGGGATCTTGCAGATGCGGCCCAAGATCCTTGAGCCAAAACACCGCTTCTACTGTCAGGCCATGAAGATGCTGAAGGACGGCCAAAGGCGTGGCCGTCATCTTACTGAGTGTTGAACCTTCGTCAGCGCGCGTGAGCCCTCTGGTGACTGACCATTCGAAGAGCGGCATGCGCTCTTGTGCGGTCACCGACTGTAGTAAGGCCAGAACTCGCTCTTCCTCCACCGTTTCAATGACGACGAGAGGATGGGAGGAGCGGATCAGAGTGCGGAGATCGTGCACGCTGGTCGAGAGAGCCATCGGAGGGAAATGCTAGCACGAGGCTTCGACGGGACCAAGAAAACCGATGATTGTGACCGCCGCGTGCTGAAGATTTTATGTCTTGGCCGGATTGGCGAGCGCTTTATTGATTTCATTGATCAGGCGGTGCTCGATTTCGTTCGTTTCTTCGTGGCTGACGCTTAAGATTCGTCCCCCTTGTGCCACCCGTTCGAATTCGGCTTTCACGCCGAGTTTCGTCAAATTGTCCGGAAGGGCTTGAAGGGAAATGAGGTATTGATTTCGCGAGCCCGTTACTTCGAGTGAGGCCGGATTGGAGATCTTGCGCTCCGTCACATACACCGCGCGTTGATCGGTCTTGACGCTGACCTTCAGTTGATAGCCGTTGCGTGCCAATGCGTCTTCAACGACCTTGGCTACGGTCGGCATAGGCCGAGGAAGGGTGTCGGATTGCGCACCCTTTTCCTCGACTTTGAGCGACTCGGTCATCTGCGTGGACATCATTCGTTTGGTCTCAGCCAGCTGCAGTTCCAGTTGTTCGGTCTGATGTTTGGCTTCCGCCTTCGTGGCTTCGGTGGTGCTTTTGGCGTCCCGGAGTTCTTGATTGAGCAGATCGATCTGCTGCTGCATCACCTTATTTCCGTCCAGTAAGGAGCTTAGGAGAGCTTCTTGCTTCACGACTTGTTTCTTGAGAGCCTCATTTTCCACGCGAATGGAGTTGTCGTCAGGAACAACGCAGCCGGCGATAACCAGTACCAATATGGCCCAGATGCCTAGTGACCACGGATCAACGATCGTTTCGTTGCGCACGCGATAATCCTCCCGGTAGAGCTGTGCGATTATCTACGGTTCAGGTCAACTTGTCCACGTGGTATTCGGCCGTATCTTGCTGCATCTTTCAGTCAGGGACTAGGGCCGCTACGATCCAGTCGTAACAAGCAGCCCACTGTAAAGGATGAGATGATAGAGGCTCTAGCTTGCGCTTCCAGATGGCTGGACTGTAGCATGCCTATATCATGACTGCCTTGATTCGGAAGACCTTTTCAGTTCCACCCCTTGGTTGCAACTGCTCGATCATCGGCGATCCTGTCACGAAGCAGGCGGTCGTCATCGATCCTGGCGGTGCACCGGAGCGAATACTCCAGGAAGTGCAGCGGCTGGGTTTCACCGTCAGCCGGATCCTGCATACACATGCCCATCTCGATCACTTTCTGGCTTCCAGCGAGATCAAAAAGGCGACCGGTGCGGCGATTTGCTTGCATCAGGATGATCTTCAACTTTGGAAGAACCTCGAACTCCAATGTCGGGTGTTCGGTGTCTCGTATGTGCCGGCTCTGCCTCCAGACCATTGGCTTGCTGATGAGGAAAAGGTGATGTTAGGACAGGTGTCGATCGTGGCGCTTCATACTCCTGGCCACACGCCTGGATCGATGAGCTTTCATGTACCGAACGACAAACTCCTGTTGGCCGGGGACACGCTTTTCCGGGGCAGCATCGGTCGGACCGACCTATGGGGTGGCAACTTTGAGACCATCGAGGAATCGATTCGTGAGCGACTCTACACCCTCGATGAGGCCACCACTGTGGTGACCGGTCACGGGCCGGACACCGAAATCGGCCTTGAAAAGGAATCGAATCAGTTTGTCCGTGTGTGACGGCATGGGGAGGAGACCATGGCTTCATACAAGCTGTCTGCAATCGTTGCGCTGCTTTACTGTGTCCCGGTTTGCTCTATCGCCCAGGGCGAAGAACCCTTCCGTTCTCATTCTGACCCGGTAAAAATCGCAGAGGTGACGGTCCGTATGTCGGACCATGGTCCGGTGGTACTCCTACAGGCCGAAGGCCGGACGATTCCGATTTTTATCGACCTCACGGTGGCCCTCTCGATTCAGAACGCTCTGAACGGGGAAAAGCTGCCCCGGCCGATGTCGCATGACCTCATGCATACGATCCTGGACGCCTACGGTGGAAAGGTGACGCAGACGGTCATCACGCTGAAGAACGGGACATATTATGGGGCATTGACCGTAGCATTCAAGGATCAGGTCAAGGTGTTTGACAGCCGATCGTCCGACTCCATCGCCTTGGCCGTACATTTCAAAGCGCCGATTCTTGTCGGGCGGGAGTTGCTGGAAACAGCCGGGAAGATTCCTGAAAAGGAAAAGGACATAGAGCTATAGCAATTGAAATGTTTTGTTCCGCGCAGCTGTTCAAAAGGATCGTTGATTTCACTCGCCCGACCCGGCGCGCCAAGACCCGCCTTTCCGCATGCAAGGCCGCAGGAAGGTCCGCGACATGTAGAATAATGAGCTTCATGTCCGCGGACGGGCGCGAGTCGGTGAGCGCCCAGTGTCTTACAGCGAGCCGTATGTTGGGCTGTACGGTGCGCCTCTAAGCGAGGCGAGAACAATGCGCGACATTTTTCACAGCTGCAGCGCTATTCCTTGGCCATCCGTTCTTTAAGACGCTCAATCCGCTTTTCGGTCGATTGTTTGATGAATATCATGTTCTCGGCGAGATGTTGCTGGGCATTGATCTTTCCTTCATCGCGCCGTTTTTGTTGATCGAGCCCAAACTGCGCGATGACCGGCCCGTCTTCCTTGTTGAACTCCTTCCAGATCTCGGCACAGCGTGATTGCTTGGCTGGTGGGTACTTGTCGCAGGGCGGATCGGCAGCCAAAGCAATCGATGTAGAGACGGTCAAGCTGATGATCAGAGTCGCAAAACTCCAACAGGATTGATTCATACGTCTTTCCACTAGCATGGCCGATCGTCCGTCGATGCACCATACCACAAGTCGCAATATCGAGGGGACACCCTCTGACCTATGAGAAGGAGGCAGACACTTTCCTAAAGCGATGGAGGAAAATAAATAATCTTGCAGACCGGGGATGAGAAGCGAAATCGGGTTAGATTTTCATCGCCTCGTTTACTTCATGCAGGGTCGCACCGGCGACCGCAGCTGCTCGCTTACTGCCGGCCTCTACGATATCTTCGACGCGGGATGGATGTTGAGTCAGTTTCGTGCGTGCATCCCAGATCGGTGTCAACTGTTCCACCATACGATCGGCCACGAGTTTCTTGCAATCGATACAGCCGATTGCGGCGGTTCGGCAATCCTGGTTGACTTGATCTTGCACCGTTTGCGGAGAATAAATCTTATGGAATTCGTAAACGGGGCAAAGATCCGGATTGCCTGGATCGGTCCGTCTGATGCGCGCCGGATCAGTGACCATGGTTTTGAGCTTTTGGCGGACCACTGGCTCGGTGTCTGACAGGTTGATCGTATTATTGTAACTTTTGCTCATTTTCCGGCCGTCGGTACCAACCACTTTGGGAAACCTGGTCAGGTATTCCTTCGGCTCGGGGAATACGGTTGCTTTATAAATGTCGTTGAATCGGCGGGCCAGCTCTCTTGTGAGCTCCAGGTGCGGCAATTGATCTTTTCCTACTGGAACAAAATCAGGTTTGTACAAGAGGATGTCGGCGGCCTGTAGGACCGGGTAGCCGAGAAAGCCGTAGGTTGTGAGATCCTTTTCTTTGATCTCGTCTTGTTTTTCTTTGTAAGTTGGGTTGCGCTCAAGCCAAGAGAGAGGAGCCATCATCGAGAGCAGCAAATGCAGGATGGCGTGTTCCGGAATTCGGGACTGGATGAAGATGGTGGAACGTTCAGGATCAATGCCGCCGGCCAGCCAATCGATCAGCATCTCATGAACGAACGTACGAATGCGGCTGGTATCGGCATAATTCGTCGACAACGCGTGCCAATCGGCGACGAAAAAGTAGCAGTCGTACTGTTCTTGCAGCGCCTTCCAGTTTTCTAAGGCACCGAGATAGTTTCCAAGATGCATGAGCCCGCTGGGCTGCATGCCGCTGAGTACTCGTCTGCGTGCTGTGGTCATTCTGCGACTCCTGGACGGAGACTGAGCGCGGTCGACAAGATCGTACCGGATAGACTCGTGGCGAAGGTTCCGGCGATCGTGTGGATAACACCCAGTTCTTTGTCGAACACGATGAGTCCCACCAGGATAAGCATGCCATACGGTTCCAATCGGGCTAAGGCCATAGCGGAGGTCGGCGGCAGCAGTGCCGTCAGGATTCGGCCGCCGTCGAGCGGTGGGATCGGGAGCAGGTTGAACAGCGCGAGAAACACGTTGATCATCACGGAATACAGCGCCATGACGGCGATCGGACGGAGAAACATGGTGGCGAAAAGGTCTGAAGAAATCTCTGCCCCTACGGTCTTACGGAGTGACAACGTCGGTTCGAACGTGAGGAGCAATGCCAAGAGCAAGGCGCTCACGACGGCGAGCAGCAGATTCATCCCAGGGCCGGCAGCCGCCACAAGTGCCATATCGCGCCGAGGCTTGAACATGTTCCGAGGATCGATAGGAA
>JAICUC010000206.1 GCA_025936075.1 Nitrospira sp.
CTCGGATCGAATGACCGCGGGCCAGTCCCAGACTCACAGTCTCACGTTCTTCAGCACTCAGATGTCGATACGATCTCGTGTGCATGGCAACACCGTAACCCCTTCGGGTATGCAGTGTTGCACTTGGAGTTAGAGCTCAAGTGCTTATTAAACATGACCCCACTCAGTCGATGAATTCAGCGAATCATAGCGCGTATCCTTTATGTTCAAGACCTATCCCGGTACAAGGGCGTATGCTACATCATCAACGAGTATGACCGTAACTCCTGTTCCCTTCTATATCCTCTGCGGCTCTCTCGGCGCTGGAAAGACGACGCTGCTGATGCGGCTGTTGGAGCATTGGAAAGCTCAGGGTCGAAGAACCGGTGTATTGATGAACGAGGCCGGGTCGGTCAGCATCGATGGCCCTCGAGCCGGCACACTGGCCGAACAAGTCATGAACTTAGCCGGGGGTTGTATCTGTTGCGACACGAAGGAGGATCTCTCCTGGGGCATCGCGCAGCTGGTGCGTGATCATGGATCGGATGTGCTGATTCTGGAATGCTCAGGGCTGGCCGATCCGGCTGAAGTGATCGATGCGGTGACCGATATCTACACGGCGCGATTGGCTTCCCTCAAACGAGTCATGGCGCTTCTGCATCCGATCTCGACGGAGGAAAGCCATTCCAGCGCCTATGTGACAACACAAGCGATCCGTTGTGCCGATGAACTGATCTTGAACAAGCGGGACCTCTATGTCCCAGGCCATTGGGAGCAGTTCCGCGCCGGTATTCTGGAACAAAATCCCTACGCCCGCCTGTGGGAAACGTCGCACGCGCGGCTTTCCGTCGCCGATCTTTTGGCTCAACATCCATCGACGAAACACACGGCACCGACGAATGTGCAGTTCAGCAAGTTGCGCCGTGGTCCCCTTCAACGTGCGGCGTACCATCCCATCGCCATCACCATCCCGTTGCCCGGCCCGCTGGATCGCCGGCGATTTCTGGCTTGGATCAAGACGTTCCCCAAAGAACTTGAGCGGGCAAAAGGCTATTTCCGATTTGTGCAGGAACCGGAGTTGCAAGAATTCCAATATGCGTTGCCGGGACAGGTCACGATCACGCCTGTCACGCTGTTGGACGAACCGGAACCGGCGCTGGTATTTATCGGACGAGGGTACGATGTGGAACGTCTGCGGGCTGAGCTCTTAGCCATGGTGAAAAACCAGCCGGGGATTTCTTGAGCATTAGGAACGCACGTCCGCTTCCTTGATCACTCCCGCAACCGATTCCACTTTTCGGAACCGAGCCCAGCGAAGTAGCGCCCACGCCGCCCCTCCACCAAGTACACCTCCGAGGATCCACCCTCCGAGCACATCAGTCACATAATGTGCGCCGACGTACACTCGGGCAAATCCGATCAGCGCTACAATCGGCCAGGTAATCCAACCTGACTTGGGGTAAAGGACCTGTAAGAACGACGCGATCGCCGCGGTGTTGGCCGCATGATTCGAGGGAAAGCTGAACAGGCCGCCACAACCGTTCGGTTCTATTTTGACGGCGTCGGTAAGCGCCCGGCAAGGTCTGACCCGTTCAAAAACCCATTTGAGCTGTCCCCCGAAAAAATCGGCCAGCCCGACCGCTGCTCCCAGAACCGGGCCTCCCAATAAGGCCTCTCGCCGATTGTTCCAAATCCAATAGACGATGGCGCAGGCTCCAGGCACATAGAGCATGCTGCGATTTCCGATTTGAAGGAAGAAGTGATCGGCAGTCATCGATCGACCTGCCAAGCCGTTGATCGCCAGAAAGAGAGATTCATCCCAAGTCATAATCGGTCAGTCATCAATAGTCATCGGTCATGGAGAATCATTATCAGGATTTTACTGATTCCTGTCCAACGCCTTTGAACAGTGACCAGTGATCTTCTTATCTGGTTCGGAAATGAATTCGGACCGTCAGCTCGCCGTCGACCGCATCGTCCCCATTCATTTGAGGATCGAAGGTCCATTTGCCGAGTGCATTGACTCCGGCAGTCGTCAGCTCACGATGTTGGCACGGTTCCAAGACCACCACCGTCACCTTCGCCTGCTTGGAGACTAACAGGCGAACCTTCATCCAATCATCGAGTTCTCGTCCGTTGAGTGACGCAGGAATACCTGGCCAGGGGGTGAGCTTCGCCACAGGACCCAATTGCCGATCCCTATTGAGAGACAGTCCATGGACATGAACCTCCGGCAACTCGAGAACATCTTCCTCATGATCGCTCTCATGAGTCGCATCTTCGCCAGACGCCGCAAACGCAACCGGGGAGACAAGCAACAAGCCCAGCGCGAAGCTCCATACAGCCCGTTTATCGACATGGCACAGCATTGTCGTTATTGCATCCATGCCGTCATCATATATCAGAAGAACAGTTGCCCACGGAAGAAGAAGGATCGTGGCATGCCGGCATGAGACACCCCGAGGCCTATACTGCCTTCACCTTGGTTGATAAAGTATTTTTGATCCAGCGCATTGACGATATCGAACCCCAGCAGCAATTTCTGGCCATGCCAGGGTAGCGGAATGACACGGGCAATCGAAAAGTTATAGATCGTGTAAGACGGACTATGGGTCGAGTTGGTCTTTCCTCCTTCCTCCGACGTCCGCATCCCTGAGGCAAATAGCACCTGCCCAGTGATGGTCGTTCCCTCGAACAATCGGTAGCTCAAGATCCCCGATGCCGTCAACGTCTGCTGGTGATCGCAATGGATTCCGCTGGGCGAATTGATGTCTCTGATCTCGGCCGCATCCAATAAGAAGTGGCCGGATTGCAGGCCATACCCTTTGCATTGTCCCCATGCGATGTTGCCGCGGCCGGTCAGATGCTCCATAAACCACACCTTGAGTGCGGCATCGGCTCCCCTCGTCCACCCTCGTTCAAAGGCAAAATAGTTCAGCAAGGGAGTCGTTCCAAACTGGCCTGCATCGGAAAAATAGTTGGCCAACTTGTAATAACCAGTCAATTGGAGGGTAGCCCAATCCGTCAGGGCATGGGTGCTGCCGATCTGGAAGTAATGGGCACGTTCAGCACGAGGGAGATTGTCGGTGGTATCGTCCGGATCCACCTTGGTCCCTTCCGTATGTAACTTGGCAAAAGAAATCGCTTCTAAATTTGGTGGAGTAAACAACCGGCCATAGAACGCGTGGAAGGCATGTGCCGGATTGTATCGATAGGTAACCCCGATTCGTGGACTGATTTGTCCTTCGTCGCGCTGGTACTGCACGACATCCGCGCGGACGCCCACGTTGAAGGTCCAGTGCTCATTGGGACTCCATTGATCCTGAAGCCAAAACTCTTGACGCCAGCCGATCAATCGATTGTCGGCATTGACATTGATCACTCCTCCCGTCGGATTGCCTCCCCCATCATCAAGAAACGTAGATAGTCTCGTCTTATTGATCGCCTGAGTCCGATCAATCTGGAACCCCGCCTTGATCAAATGTTCTTTACTGTGGACAAAGGTGTAATCGAGCCGTACTCCGCCTGAATAACCGGTGCGATCTTGGCTGCCGGCCGAAAAAGGTTCGGTTTCATCCGGCACATAGGCCAGAACATTGAACGGATCGGTTCTAAACGTAGCCCTCGTTTGGCGGAAATATCCGGCAAAACTGAAGAAGTTATGGGTGTTAACGTCATGTCTCCACACCACTTGGCCATATTGGTTGTTCTCTTTCTGGTTCTCATCTACAATTTCCGACGGCACCGGGGTAAACCCGCTCGGCAACAAACCGAGAATCGTAGGGTTCTGTGTCTGCCCTGGAGACGTGGGGATCTGATATTTCGCGATGGAGTTCAAGAACAGCAGAGTAAAATTATTGTTGTTGTCGTGTTGATAGTCGCCGCGGAACAGCGTTTGATTGCGCTCGCTCTGGTCATGAAAAACAGAATGGCCGAGGGTCGGAGGATCAATGCCCCGATTCGTCGCCGTATAGCTGTTCAAAAAATAATAGCGGAACTTTTGGCCGATCGTCCCTCCATACTCAAAGGAAGGAGTGATCGTCTTATTCGACCCGCCGAACATTTGCAACGACCCAAATCCGGGCTTCGTGCCGCTCTTCGTCGTAATATCGATAAGGGCGGCCGTCTTGTTCCCCACATTGGCCTCCATACCGCCCAACACGATATCGGCTCGCTCCCAGGCCCTGGGTGAAATTACATCGGAAAATGTAGAAGATACCGTGTCCGGAATCGGGATCCCATCAATGCGGAGCAGCAGATTGGCATGCTCCTGGTGGATATGGACTTGTTTTAACGATCCATACGCGGCGCTTGGGATCGTCACAAGCACATCTTCAAGATTTACGTTGTTTCCACGCGGCAGTGTTTCGATCTCCTTGCGGCTGAGTGAATAGGTCTCACTCGATACTTTGGTCTGGATAGGCGGTAATGGCGACACTACCTCAAGCGACACCTCCTTGGTCTTTGAGAGTGTCAGGGTGACAGGCTTCGTCGGCTCTTCGCCAAGCATCAGCACGATATATTCGCTCCGATAGGTCTCTTGCACCGCGCTGACGGAATACGTACCTCTATCCGGAACGGAAATCCTGAATTCACCGGCATCGTTCGAGACGCCGGCTGATACGATTTCGCCATCTTGATTCTTCACTTCGATGGTCGCCTGCGGCACGCGCCGAAGGTCCTGGTTTTGGACGACTCCCTTGATCGCTAAGGCTCGTTCGTTGTCCTCTGCCTGGACGAACGATGACGTCCCCCACACAGCAGTAAGTGTGATCATCAACCATGCGCCCAACGCACGTCTCACAATTGGGTACATAGTCCCTTCCTAGCTCACAAGTCATCGATTAATAAATAAGAATGGATGGATAGGCGTGCTTGGACTTCACGACCTATCAATCTATTCTGACCACTTGGTGTGATGCTCGGTTATACTTGAGGAGGGGCACGGGAAGGGCCGACAAGGGAGGGAGCGGCCGAAAGCAGAACGGATTCAGAAGGAAGTTCCTGGTGCCGGACGACATCGCAAACGGCTAATCGTGGAACATCAAGATCAACCGAACCGGCGATATGGTGCTGGACCCACTGGCAGATGTCTGTGTCTGAATGTTCGTGACCGTCCGAATCAGCAGCGGCTAGCTCATGGTGGACATCCTGAGCCACTGCGAACGGAGCCAGTCCCAGAATGATGCAGATCATTCCCAATGTGACCCCTGCACGGAGTAACGATGAGAGGGATCTGAACGTCATCGAAAGCATGGCGGTAGAATAGGCACCTATGGTCAGAATTGCAAGAATTGCCGACACAGACGCCATCCACATTCGCAAACTCGATTTACCGATCGAGTCGACCGATATGGACTTTTCCGGCGTGATTCGTTACAGTAGCACCCCCCCTCAAGATCTCATCAAGAATGGGATCCTAGAAGGACGTACCCCTCATGAATAGACCGATCGACAATCAACATGTCATTGAAATCAAGGCATTGCCGTCCCCGCGAGCCATTAAGACAAAGCTGCCTATTACCGATCAGGCGGCGGCACTCGTCGTCGAAACCCGAGAAGCGATTCGCCGAATTCTCTATGGAAAGGATCGCGACAGGCTCCTGGTCATCGTAGGGCCGTGCTCGATCCATGACCCCGATGCCGCCTATGAATATGCTGCCAAGCTGAAGCCGGTTGCCGATACCCTGCGTGACCGTCTCCTGATCGTGATGCGGACGTACTTTGAAAAACCCCGAACCACCGTCGGATGGAAAGGCCTGATTAATGACCCGCATCTCGACGGGACCTGCGATATCGCGACGGGAATGGAATTGGCGAGGGCGATTCTCCTCAAAATCAATCAGCTGGGCCTGCCCTGCGGAACGGAACTGCTGGATCCGATCAGTCCACAGTACATCGCTGATCTCATCAGCTGGGCGGCGATCGGGGCTCGTACCACGGAGAGCCAAACCCATCGAGAAATGGCGAGCGGTGTTTCCATGCCGGTCGGCTTCAAGAACGGCACGGAGGGTAGCTTGCAGGTCGCCGTCAATGCCATGATTTCCGCCCGCACATTACACCATTTTGTCGGCATCAACGCCGACGGCCAAACTGCGATCATCAGAACTATGGGCAATCCCGACCGCCATATCGTTCTCCGAGGTGGAGGAGGGAGGACGAACTATGAGGAGGAACATGTCGCGAGGGCTGAAGCGGCCGTCGCCGGAGAAGACATCGCCCGTCCGATCATGATCGATTGTTCGCACGACAATTCTAAGAAAGATCACACGCGCCAGGGCTTGGTTGCTCATGAGGTTCTGCGGCAGTTCCGTGAAGGCCGCCAAACCATCATGGGTCTCATGCTCGAAAGCAATCTGAATCCCGGCAGACAGGCGTGGAAAGAAGGCGTCGCTCTCCTTCATGGCGTCTCAATTACCGATGCCTGCCTGGGCTGGAGCGAGACCGAGCATTTGCTGCTCGATCTCGCGGCTGCTGTCACCCCCAAGCCGGTCTCCTGACTTTTCACCTCTAATCTTTCATCTTTTCAGCTCTTCGAGTGTGGCATTTCCCCGATGGAGGGTGAATCGTCACAGATCTTTCGGTTAACCGCTAAAGCAGGCCGCATCAAGAAAATGTGGTCACCTCGATATCACATCGTGGTAGGATTCCTGTCATGTTAATCGATACTCATACCCACTTGGATGATGCCCGCTACAATGAAGACAGAGAGGCTGTC
>JAICUC010000059.1 GCA_025936075.1 Nitrospira sp.
CAGATCCGTCCGAAATTTGATAACCCCGTCAATATCGACGCAACCGTTCGGGTCTTGAGCTATGCCAAAAGCTGACGAACGCGGCATCGCGCTGCTCTTGGCGCTCCTGGTGCTGACGATTCTCACCGCCCTTATCCTTGAATTCGATGCGGAAGCACGCCGAGAATATCGAGCCGCCGCCGCCTTTCGGGACGACTATAAGGCGGGCATGCTGACCCGCGCCGCCGTGCAGGCCGCGCGAGCTGTGCTGCAGCAGGATCTGTTGCGTGAAAAGATGACGGGGCAGAAATACGATGGGCCGACCGATATCTGGGCCATGCCGATCAAAAATTATGCGATCGGAGATGGGTTCCTGACCGCACAGATCCAAGATGAGACGGGGAAATTCAACCTGAACGACCTCGCATCGACTTCGGGAGGCGACATTGAACAGAAGAAGAGGATTCTCCGAGCCAAGCGATTGTTCGAACTGCTCAGGATCAGCCCCAACCTGGTCGATACCCTCATCGATTGGATGGATCAGGATGAAGTGCCTCAGCCGGCCGGTGCCGAGAGCCTCTACTACCAATCGTTGAGGCCGCCCTATCGGTCCGCGAATAGTCCGTTACCCGGGCTGGGAGATCTCCGGCTCATCAAGGGATTCACGCCGGAGATCATCGAGCGGATCACTCCTTACGTCACGGTCTTCCCGCAGGAGGGAGGGGCGCCGATGAACGTCAACACCGCCGATCCCATCGTCCTTCAAACGCTGGACCCGAGCGTCACTCAATCCATCGCGCTGGAGATCGTCCAAGGACGCCCCTACAAGACGAAAGTGGAACTCGATCGAGTCTCGAGCTTTCAAGAAATCGGGCGAACACTGAGGAACGACTACGATATCAAATCGGACTATTTCTCCGCGCGCCTCGCCGTCACTGTGAATGAAACGACCAAGTCCGCATGGGCCTTACTGAAGCGAGATGCCAGCAAGGGAGAGAGCACCGTCGAATATATGCGGATCTTGTGAATACTGAATACATGGAGCGGACATCTATTGAACTTGAATGATACCGCTCGCTATGTATAAGGGACGAGAGCGAATCATACCGGTTGTATCTGACGATCAAATCCTAGAAGGATTCCTTCCTCTTTTTTTCAGCTTAAGGGTAATTTCGAGAGTAGAACGGCGATGGCTACAAACACGGGTGCCAGAGAGACAGGTAACGAAGACGAACTTATTGTAAATCAATGCCTTGAGCAGCACACGTTGGATTGGAGATTGGAGTGGATTTCGGTCTCTCTCCTCACCAGAGCCTTCAAGATGGGCGGGACCTCTGTATCACGCCATGCTGTGACCGAAGCGCTACATCAAGCATCGCCCTCAAGGTAAGGCGCATGGAGAGAAGAGCAACTGACGAACATGGCTTGTGCTGGAGTCTTGAGTGACAAAATCAGACCTGCAAAGCCCTCCGCGATGCACGATTCAAGATCCGACACCAACTTCTTGACACTGCCCCCTACTTCTTGACAAGACCTGGACCTTATTTTACTGACCCTATTTTGCTTGCTTTGACCCTACCGTGCATACTTCATCACATTCGGCCGAATCTCGTTGACCACGAAAACCGGCTCGAAACTATCCGGCTCGTTTTGATGTTTGAGAACAATGGTAGCTTTAGTCCTAAACCACACTCTCCATCCACCATCCCTATAATGCGCATCATCATTTCGGTATTCGTCGACAGTCCAATTCGTCAGCTTGAAAACCTCATACTTTCGTTGATCAGCAAGTGTGACACACTCAGATAAGAGTTGAAGCGGAGAGATGAGTTTGTCATCCCATATGGCAATTTCAAATTGATCAGGAGTCTGTGGGATAATCGCACTCCCTGGTTTGAATTTAATGTATTTTTGCCCGATAAGAGTCGTCTGCCTGGTCCCTGGGACAGGGACAGAATCATACCCGTTGACCGACAAACGCCAACGGATAAATCTATCCCCAGCCGTTTTAGCCGGTTCATCATGAACGGTCTTTTTTTGATATTCAGCTAATTCACTATTCTTTTCCATTAAGCTCTGCAGAAGCATACCTACTTCATAGACACGATTGTTGTTTGGGGGCATTGAGGAGGGATAGTTGCTCAGCACCCTCATGACTAGCCCAGCGCCGGGTTCCCAATGGGGATTAACCCCTCTCCACTTATAATAACCCCTCTCCACCCTAGTTAAATTCCAATCATCCTGATGCAAAATAGCAAAATATTTGGCCCCTTTAGATTGGGTCAATTCCGCGGCTCGATAGAGCACATATTCCTGAGCTCCTTTTAGCCATTTGTCGTCGCGGGCATCGCCTGGCAGACCGTGTCCAAAGGAAAAACTATAGTAATTCATGTAGGCGATGAAATACGTCTCGCCATCAATTTGAATGTCTTGGTAGCCTTGCACTGGGCTTGATAAACCGCCGCTTTCAGAAATCGGTTGATATCGAGGGTACACATGAGGCATGCACGCGCCCAATAGGGGCAGCAGAAACAGCAGCAGTACGAAGTAAATTCGTCTCATTACGCCTAACTCATCTTTTCAAGCAAATCACAATTTCAGGTTTTGGGTTTTTGCAGTCACCGTCGAATACGCATAATTTCTCAGACTGTTGTGCAAATAAAAAGGGCGCAGCATGACCTGCGCACCTTCGCCTGAAGACCCATTCCCCTGTCTCATGAGCCATCAGCTCTAGACTACCGAGGGGGGTGGACTCGAGTCCCTTTCTTTCTCTCGAACGAAACAAGACGTCCCCTCTCCATAACAATTAACCTATTGAGCTTGTTCAGCGAACCAGCCACCCGTCCAATCGATTACGCTCGTGAAGTCCGATCTCGTCAGGGCTGCCTATAGAAGATACCAGGCTATTTACAGTAGGCCATTGACCGTTCTTTCAACTCAGCGGCACTGTGATCGTCACTTCATTGCCCGGCTCGTTGTACGCCAAGCAGGGAAAGAACGATCGGGCCAAAAGAATCCCCCGCCCGTTCGTATCTTCCGACTTGCAGACCTCATGAGATCGCATCAGCAGACTCCTCCACTTGAAGCCTTTGCCCTCATCGATGATCCGATACACCAGACAGTTTGCATCCTTATCATGGAGCAGATGCATGGTCACCCGACGACGCCTCAGCCGAGTTTGAGCGAGTCGGTCAGCGAGCAGCTGCTCATAGCGACCTTCCAGCAAGGCCGTTTGCTTCTCCTGGTATTGGATCTCAAGATTCCCGTGTTCAACGGCGTTGAAGAGTAATTCTTGTAGCGCTCCGCGAAGGTGCAATCGTCGGATCGGAGGGAGTATCAATGCCGTCGTTTTGATGAGCCAGGAGAGTACGCCCGGAATATGGGCCGGATCGGAATCGACGGTCACTCGATATTCCGATCGGCAAAGTCCCGGGACGTCCGCCAGGTCTCCTGGCAGAAGGTTCCGAGCGCGCTGCAACGCATGCGCCAGTTCTTCTTCAGTCACAGGTTTGTGCAGATAGTCGGCGGCCCCGATCCGAAGCGCCTGGACGATCATCGGTTCCGGCGCATCCTTTGCCATGACGATCACCGGACAAAGTTCATGCCTGGCCTTCAATTCTCGTAGTAACGTCAGGCCGGTTGCCTCGGGAAGAAATAGATCGGTGATCACGATGTCCGGCGCCGCCATGTCGATCGTGGTTAATGCGGTAGCCGGGTCGGACGCCGCAATGACAGAAAACCCTCTGCCCTGCACGTGTTCGGCAATATGCGCCTGGGTGTCCAGACAGGGGTCGATTACCAAGAGATGATCAGAAGTCATGAGCCTACTCACGCGGCCATTCCTTTGTCTCGCACGTGACGGAGTGCGGCTAGAAGACGTTGGAATTCCTGCTCCAGCGTGGCATAGAGCTGCCTTCCCTGCGCCAAATTTTCCCCTTTTGCCGACTCTTCCAATTCTTTGCAGGCTTGAAGCGCGGCCGGGGCGCAAAACTGTAAGAGAGCGCCCTTCAACCGGTGACTTGATCGCGCCACACCCGCCGCATTCCCTGCATCCAAGGCTGCCTGAGCGTTCGCCAAGTCCTTTGGACCATGTTCCATAAATAATTCGATCATCATCCGGAATGTTTCTCGATCATCATCGACACGAGCGAGAGCGTCATCGAGACGGAAGACAGGTTCATGGTTCAGACGATCGCTCATGAAAAGGCTTTCTCGGCTAATTCAATCCCCATCAACGCCACATCATCGGGGAAGTGATCGTGTCCCTGCCATCGCACCGCTTCCTCAATCGTCCCGGATAGGACGTCCGACAGGGAACGATGGCCAAACGCATGAACCGTCTGTTCCAGCCGATCTTGTCCCCACAGTTCACCGTTCGAGGTCGGCACTTCGTAGAGACCGTCGCTCAACACGTACAACCGATCCCCGGGTCTGAGGGGAAGCTCCTCCGTGAGATAGGTCGTGGACGGATCGAAGCCCAGCGGAAAATTTGGTCTGGCCAGCCATCTGACTTCGCCGGACCGACGATGAAGAAGCGCTCCATTGTGCCCGGCCGTCGCGTAGGACAGCGTACGAGCACGGACGTCCAGTTTGGCAAAAATGATCGTAAAGTAATTCCCATCCTCCGTCAGCGGAAACTGTCTGTTCGCTTCCGTCAAAATCGCACCCGGATCGCTGGACCCGACATGATGCAGCAGATTCTCTCTCCGCAAGAAAGTTGAAAACGAGGCCGACCGTAGTGCCGACGATACCCCGTGGCCGGATGCATCCAACAAATACAGGGTCAGTACGTCCTCACTCCACGGCACGATATTGAAGAGGTCACCTCCCAAACCGAGCGACGGCCGATAGGCGTGCACCATCTGCACCCCCCGCAAAGGTGTCCCAGGCGCCGGAAGCAATGACTCCACATAGCGTGCAGCGGACAGGAGTTCCCGTTCAAGGACCTCCTGTTTCCTCCGGATTTCCTCAGTCACATCCTCGAGCCTTCGTATCAAGGTGGCCGTGCGCATACCGGCCTGGACGCGAGCCGTGATTTCATACTTGCTGGCGGCCTTACTGAGAAAGTCGTCGGCTCCCCGGGCCAGGCCTTCGGCGATCTGCTGAGGTTGATCATGACTCGTCATCATGAGAATTTGGCTCGACAGCAGCTCAGGATCCTGACGAACCTGCTCGCAGAAGGACGGCCCGTCCATTTCCGGCATCATCCAATCCAAGATGGTCAGATCGGGCCGCTCACGTCGGAGGGACTCCAACCCAGCCTTTCCATCGCCGGCTTCGATCACCCGATAACCGAGCCGTTTGAGTCGAGCCGCTAAGGCCGTCCTGGCGGTAGGCTCATCATCCACAACCAGGACAGTGCGAGTCCCTTCCCCGGCAGCAAAAGTCGACATTGTGGAGAAGATCGATGACATAGCGAATCGAAATTTGAGGCTCTTGAGTTGCAGGTTTCAAGTTTCAAGTTTTCGAAGGTGCCGATCAGACAACATGAAACCTGATACAATACTTGAACTTCCAGGCGAGATAGGTTTCACGGTCTCACGCCGCCCGGCTAAGCTGCGCGCCGATGTCCGGCCAAAGCATCCTGCTCATTGTCATAAACGGGAATCAGTTTCTGAATGTTGGCCAAACTCATGATTTCCCGCACGTAACTTTGCGGCTTCAACATGCTCACTTTTCCTTGGCTCAACTTGAAGTTCTGCGAGACAAGCGCCAGCAGGCCAAGCCCTGAACTATCCACAAATCGAACTTCGGCCATATTTAAGATCAGATGCCGACAGCCCTTCTGTCGAATCGTCTCCACAGCCGTTTTGAATTGTTCACGATTCGCGTACGTGAGATCTCCCGTCATCTCAAGAACCACACCGTTCGGAACTGGACGCTCTTTGGTTTGCATCGACATGGGCGGCTCCTTCTTTTAGATAAGGCACAATGGGGTCGTTTCTTCTACGCATGCTGATTGCACAATCGGCATACCCGACTCCGGAGCCCTCAGCGGCTCACATGGGTGAGTATGGCAGCGGCGATATCGCTCAGCGCCAGAACTTTATCCACCGCGCCGGCCTTGATCGCTTCTTTCGGCATGCCGAACACGACACAGCTCGTTTCATCTTGAGCGATCGTGAAGGCGCCGGCTTGTTTCATTGCCAACATTTCTTTGGCGCCATCGTTCCCCATCCCGGTGAGGATCACCCCGACAGCATTGGCGCCGGCGTAGCGGGCTACTGAGGCAAACATGACATCCACAGAGGGCCGGTGGCGGTTGACCGGCAAATCCTGGTTGATCCGCACCGTGTATCGAGCGCCGCTCCTGACCAGTGTCATATGAAAATTACCTGGAGCGATCAGGGCATGTCCTGGCAACACACTGTCTCCGTCTTGCGCTTCCTTGACGGCGATCCGACAGAGCCGGTTCAGCCGGTCAGCCCATGTTTTCGTAAACCGCTCCGGCATATGTTGCGTAATCAGAATGGGAGGGGTATGCGGCGGGAGCCTTTCCAATACTTCCTTCACAGCCTCCGTTCCACCGGTCGAAGAACCAATGGCGATGATGGTATCAGTCGTCTTGATCATGGCGCTTCCGGAGGGGAGAGATGAAAGGTGAGAGCTGAGGTGTTTCTGATCGTCTCTTCCCCTCGCCTGCTTACCCCTTACCCGAGCCACTGCGGCGGCTTTAACCTTGGCGATGAGATCCTGGGCGAGTTCCTCCATCCCTTCCCGAAGATCAATCTTCGGCTTGGCAATAAAATCCACCGCTCCAAGTTCCAATGCGCGCAATGTCGTCTGACAGCCGACCTCCGTCAGTGAGCTTACCATCACCACCGGCATGGGGTGCCCGCGCATCAGCTTCTCCAAAAACGTGAGTCCGTCCATCTTGGGCATTTCCACATCGAGAGTCAGCACGTCGGGGTTCAATGCCTTAATCTTCTCTCGCGCAATATAGGGATCCGGCGCGGAGCCGACGACGTCGATATCCGGATCCTTTGTGAGCAAGGTGGCGAGCACCTGCCGCATGAGAGCTGAATCATCGACGGTCAAAACGCGAATCTTGCTCATACAGCTCTCTCTATACACGCGACACCGTACCGGCACCATCTAAAACAGCGTGACCTCTTCCTCCGCCCCATGCGTTTGGATCTTGGCGGCGTACTCTTGCTCACGCATCTCGATCGTTCGGTTCTTAAGACGCTCAAGTTTTTTCAACAGCACCCTCCCCGACTCGGTGAAGTAGTACACTTTGCGCGGATACATATCGCCCAAATCAGTCTTACAGGCCGATAGTCCCTCGGCCCTGAGGTACTCCAAAACCCATTCGGCATTTCTGGCGCCGACGTCGATGTTGCCGTCATAAATCTTTCCGGCACCGAACAGTTTGATTTCTAATCGATTCTTGATTCCTCCTCGCTTGAGAATACCGTTGATCAACGACTCCATGGCATAGGAACCATATCGAGTGGATTCTCCCCATGAGTCGCAGCCGCCTTCTTTCGGTTTCGGCAGCATAAAATGATTCATCCCGCCCACGCCGGCAATCGGATCACGGACACAGGCGGAGATGCATGAACCCAACACGGTGTACACGATCATAGGATCGCCACTCACAAAAAATTCTCCCGGCAGGATGGATGCGATCTCGTGGGGAAATCGACTGTCACGCATCCGTCGAATATGGGCAAACTGATCGATTTCAGCACGCGACATGCGGGTCATCGCTCCCGTTGATAGATCGTCGGAGCCAGGCACTTGAAAGAATGGCTTATCCACTGAAGGCTTTCTGAGTGTCCGATGAATAAATATCCGCCTGGATTCAGATAGCGGTAAAATTTATTGACAAGTGTTTCTTGAGTGGGACGATCAAAATAGATCATGACATTCCGGCAGAAGATCAAATCGAGCGTGTGTTTGATGGGGAAATCGTCGTCCATTAAGTTGAGTCGGCGAAAACGGATCATGGAGGCCAAGTGTGGTTTGACCTTAAAGCAACCCGTACTGTCGCCGCGCCCACGAAGGAAATGCCGCCTCAGCATACCCGGAGGGATGTCTCGAACTCGGTCTTCGTCGTAAATACCCGATGCCGCCTTTGCCAAAACACGTGTCGACAGGTCGGATGCCAGAATCTTGAAATCCCATTCCTGTGGGCTCTGAACGCTCTCGAAGAGCGTGATCGCAATCGTATAGGGTTCTTCTCCGGTCGAACAGGCGGACGACCAAATCCGAATCCGTTTTTGCGGAATCAACTCGGGCAATATCACGTCGCGGAGAAAATCAAAATGTTTGGGCTCACGGAAAAAATCGGTTTTGTTGGTCGAAATCAAATCCAGCATCCGCGTGAACTCTTCCTGCGTCGGATCTCCGGTCACTTTGTCGTAATACTGTAAAAAGGTCTCGAGTTCGAGCTCCCGCAGACGTTTGGACAACCTGGATTCCAGCAAACTTTGCTTTTGCGGACTGAGCGAGATTCCGCTCTCGTCATAGATAAGCGTGCGAAAAAGTCCGAATTCCTTTGATGTAATTTTGCAATCCACTCGGCACGCCTCCTGTACCGGAAATCAGTCAGCAACACACACAGAGACCTGTCCGATGGCGGCAATGTCTTTTCGGTTGTTTGATGGGAATTCTTGATGATCGGCGTTTTCGCCATCCAGGCATACCGGCAAAAGCGCCCATACCGGAAAGAGCTGATCGTGGTTACAAAAGTGCCCTTCCTATGCGCGCACGTGCCTGATGACGGTCGATCAATCTTTCTGGAGAAGTGCGTTAGGCGGCTTGTCCTCCGGATACATTGGACTCAAATGACATTTGAATCATAAGCGACGTCTTCAATTGCTGAAGTGATTGGGGAAGCGATCGACATAGGCCTTCGTCACACCGCCGCTCCCTTGTATGTCGAATAGAATTGTACGAATCGATTTGCTCCGAGCATGGAGGCGCTGTCGTAAAGTTCTGGAAGCAATTGTTGGAGGCTCTCTGAAATAAGCCCATGCACATCGCTCTGTTCCAGCGCCACCTCCTTCAGAGCAGCGCTTACTTGGTCGAACAACATTTTAATAGGTTCATCATATTCCCCCGGCGACACATCCATTTTCCTATCATGATCCATTTATGGAGCGGAACAAGCGGTTTTGATTGCAATAGTTCCCCGACTCGGTTGAACAACTGCCGCCAAAGGCCGCCTTCTGAGTCAGTAATGTTCACTGAAGTCTCATGGACTGCCGGTTTTAATTAATACATTTGTTTAAATTATAACTATAACATATTGAAAGTATTTATTTTTTATAGAAATATCAACATGGATCATTCCTTAGAATTCTTCGAACTCGCCCCTCTTGTTGCGATAGTCTTTGCCGTTGCCTGCGGTGAAACCGACCGGTTGATGCTGCTCAATGGATCGGTGAGCAATCGGGAGACGCTTCGTGACCTTCAGGTTGTACGCGTTCGCCACCAGCCTGGTCGGCTGTGTGCCAGCCGGCGCACTCTCCCCCTTTGCCGGCTCCGCCACTCGCCGACTTTCCGATTGTCGGATCTTGAATACTCCTACTTGTCGCATCAGCTCTTTCGCCTGCTCTTTCATAGACTGACTGGCGCTGGTCGTTTGCTCCACCAAGGCGGCATTCTGTTGTGTAGTCTCGTCCATCGACATAATGGCCTTGTTCACTTGGTCGATCCCGCTTGCCTGCTCCTGAGAGGCCGCGCTGATCTCCGCAATGATATCCGTCACCCGCTTGACGGAACTGACGATGTCTTCCAGCGTCTTACCGGATTGATTGACCAGTTCGCTGCCGTCCATGACACGCTGAATAGATTCGTTGATCAACCCTTTGATTTCCTTGGCGGCTGTGGCCGATCGTTGAGCCAGATTCCGCACTTCCGCCGCCACCACGGCAAACCCTCGGCCATGTTCCCCAGCCCGTGCCGCTTCCACTGCCGCGTTCAATGCCAATAAGTTGGTCTGGAAGGCAATTTCATCGATCACGGTGATGATGTCGGCGATCTTCTTGCTGCTCTTATTGATTTCGCCCATCGCATCCACCGCTTTCTTCGTGACGGTCCCTCCTTTGTCCGCCGTCTCGCGGGCTGCAATTGCCAATTGATTGGCTTGTTTAGCATTTTCGGCGTTCTGTTTCACCGTGCTCGTCATCTCTTCCATCGATGCAGACGTCTCCTCCAACACTGAGGCCTGTTCACTCGTCCGGTGCGACAAATCTTCGTTTCCTCTGGTGATTTCCTCGGATCCGTCCTTCACCGCTTCTACCGCCTCCCGAACGGTCGTGATCGTCTGGGTCAGATGTTGCACGACTGCATTGATATTGTTTTTGATCTTCTCCAACTCGCCACTGTAGGTCTCCGTCATCTCCTGCGTCAGATCGTTGGCCGCTAACTGCGAGAGCACGGTCTGTGATTCCGCCACCAACCGCTCCATCTCCACTTGCGCGGTTTTCTGCGAGGTGATATCCGTCGCAAACTTGACGACTTTGTACACCTTTCCATTGCTGTTCAGGATGGGGTTGTAGGAGGCCTGGATCCAAATCTCCTTGGCCGTTTTTCCTAAACTAGGATAGACACCGACATCAAACTCGCCCCGATTGAGTTTGGCCCAGAATGCCTGATACTCGGCCGATGCCGCATAAGCCGGATCGGCAAACATCCGATGGTGGCGCCCCTTGATCTCGTCCAACGTATACCCCAGACAGCTGAGGAAGTTCTGGTTGGCTGTAATGATCGTCCCGTCCAGATTGAATTCGATTGCCGCCTGTGATTTGCCGATGGCATCAGTAATCCCTTTTACCTCGGCCACTTTGGATGCGATTTCTTGTTCCTGATTTTTGACTATGTGCTCGAGTTGCTCCCCCATTTTATTGAATGATTGGGCAAGTTGCCCGACCTCGTCCGTCGATTCTACCGCCGCTCTCGCAGTGAGATCGCCCCTCTCCAGCTTCGAGACCACCTTTCCGAGATGGGCCAAAGAACGTCCGATCATCTGCGATATCACCCACCCCAGCATCAACCCCAGGCCCACCCCGACAACGGTGAGTCCCGCCATAATATTGCGGGAGCGCTCATACAGGACATTGCTTTCCCTGTAGACCTTTTCGGCCTGCTTTTCCTTCATGACAGCCAGTTCGGACGCTTTACTCATCACTTGTTGCGCATCCGGTATGGCATCATGCACCTTCTTAATCGCATTGACGTTGTCATCCCGCAGGGTCAACCTCACCGCTTCCTCCATCAACTCCATGTACGGAGGAAAAATTCGTTCTAACTCGACAGCAATGGTTTTGGCTTCATCCGTAATGGTCAACTTCTGGAATTCAGACAACTTATTCTGAAACTGCTCCTTGAGCTGGACGATAGTTTTATTGAACTGTTCCTTTTCCTTCTGATCAGTCGAGATGATCGCCGCGCGTGTCAACCGGCTGATGCCGGTTATGGCCAGATTGACATCCTTGATTGCGGACAGGCCCTTGAGCTCTCTTTCATAGAGAATGGCCACTATATCGTTGACTGTCGACACAGTGTTAATCCCGAAGTACCCGAGACCCGCTATGATGGCTCCTACCGTGCCGAACGCGAACATCAGCTTTCTTACCGTATTCAAATTCTTAAACACGCTCATGTGTTTTTCCCACCTCCTATCATATGTCATTTTCGTAAATATCAGAGGGCCAGGCTGGTCATGGCATGCCGGTTTCGTTCTAAGACCCGCTGCGTATATTTTGGGGAGACCTGTCGTTTTTGAACAATACCACCATTTATATCGTTGTAGCTCAGAGGAGGGTATCCTAGAACTCTTCGAAGTCGTCGGCGGCGGCGCGACGATCTTTGGCGCCGACCGTCAGAGCAGTCGGCGCCGAGCCAGCAGGCTGCGAACCGGTCCGAATTGGCTTTTTTGCTTCGTCTCGTGATCCGCCGAACTCACCGATCGACACAGCCTTGGGTTGTCCCATCCCATACGGACGATCTCCGCGGGCTGTGACCTTGGCTCTCATCGTGACTGCGCTTTGACTGGTCTTGAATATGTTCATCTGCTCCAGCAACTCCTTGGCCTGTTCCTTCATCGATTGGCTGGCTGAAGCGGTCTCTTCGACCAGGGCGGCATTCTGCTGAGTGCCTTCATCCATCTGCATAATGGCCTTGTTCACCTGATCGATCCCACTTGCCTGCTCCTGGGACGCGGCGCTGATTTCGGCGATGATGTCGGTGACGCGTTTGACGGATCCGACGATCTCCTCGAGCGTCTTTCCGGACTGATTGACCAACTCGGTGCCGTCCGTGACACGTTGGATCGATTCGTTGATCAAACCCTTGATCTCCTTCGCTGCGGTTGCGGAACGCTGGGCTAAATTCCGCACTTCGGCAGCCACCACGGCAAACCCCCGGCCATGTTCCCCGGCCCGCGCCGCTTCCACAGCGGCATTCAATGCCAACAAGTTGGTCTGGAAGGCGATTTCGTCGATCACGGTGATGATATCGGCGATTTTCTTGCTGCTCTTGTTGATCTCGCCCATCGCGTCGACCGCCCTGGTGGTGACCGCTCCTCCCTTGTTGGCGATATCGCGGGCGGCGATAGCCAACTGATTCGCTTGTTTGGAGTTATCGGCGTTCTGTTTGACGGTGGATGTCATTTCTTCCATTGACGCGGAAGTTTCTTCCAAGGCGCCGGCCTGCTCGCTCGTCCGTTTCGCGAGATCGTCGCTGCCTTTGCTGATTTCCTCCGATCCGGCGGTGACGGCTTCGACCGCTCCGCGCACGAGCGACACCGTGTGAGTCAATTGTGTGATCGCCGTATTGAGGCTCATTTTCATCTGCTCGAACTCGCCTTGATAGGCACCCGTCATCTGCTTGGTGAGGTCACCGGAAGCCATCGCCGTCAAGACGCCCTGTGCCTCATGTAGCGGCGTGGCGACCGCATCGAGCAACTGATTGAAGCTCGACACAAGATCCTTGGCTGAGCCCTGGAACCGTCCTGTATTGATTCGATCGGAGAGATTGCCCACGGCGGCAGCCTGGATAAGTTTTTCCACCTCGTTCTGGGCTTGCTTTTGGCCTGTGATGTCGGTGGCGAATTTAACGACCTTAGTCACTTTTCCATTGCCATCCAGAATCGGGTTGTAGGAAGCTTGAATCCAAATTTCCTTGCCTCCCTTCCCAACCCGGCGATAGACGCCCGCATCGAATTCTCCCCGATTGAGCTTTGCCCATAAGGCCTGATATTCAGCCGACGCGGCATAGACGGGATCGGTAAACATCCGATGGTGATGGCCCTTGATCTCATCGAGCGTATAACCCAGACAACTAAGGAAGTTGTGGTTGGCTGTAATAATCGTGCCGTCCGTATTGAATTCAATCACGGCTTCCGCTCTGTCCAACGCCGCCATCTTGTATTTGGACTCGAGGGATTCTCTCACATTCGATTCGATCTGCTCGCCCATCCGGTTGAACGCCTGAGCGAGGTCCCCAATATCATCCGTGGTGGTGATGTTGGATCGTGCCGCAAGATTGCCGGCCCCCATTGCTTGCGCGGCATTCAAAATATCGTTCAATCCACCGGACACAGACCGCGAAATGAGCCAACCTAGGAACAGGCCCAAAGCAAGGCCCACACACACGATGACAATGTTGGTGGTATGAAGTGTAGAGGCCATATCCAAACTTGTGTCGAATGTCTCCTTGGCTTGCATTTCGTTTTCACGAGTCAAGCCTTCGATCGTTCCTAGAATCGCAGTGAGTTTCTCAGCCAACTCGGTCCGCTGGAGCTCAGCCGCTCCATCTTTGCTGAAGTTCGCGCTCAGGCGCATGACTTTTGCTCGGATGTCTTTATATTCAGCCCAGCTGCTTTTGAAATGCTCATAGATCTCACGTTCCGATTGAGCAACGATGAGCGGCTGATATTCTGTCACAAAACGATCGACCTCCTCGTCAAGCTTGCCGATTTCTTGAGTCCACTTGGCCACCGTCGCCGAGTCATACGCGAGAATGTGCCAAGCCACGAGCGCGCTCATTCGTTCGGTCTGTCCGTGCAGATCTCCCAGCAGCTTGAGCGACGTCAGATTCACTTTGTAGATTACATTCATTCGCTCGTTGAGCTTGTCGATGCCGTTGATGGACAGTATTCCAATCATCAACAACAACAGCCCCACGAGCCCGAAACTGATCATCAACTTGGGCCTGGTCTTGAGATTCCGCAGGGTATTCACGATACTCCTCCTTTACGGTATCCGCTCACGCGTGCAGCGTCCGGCCAGTCGAAGCAATTCCTTGCGTGCGTTCTGTGCAATACATCTCCCTAGCGTATGTATGTGTTGGCCACACTGTTTCAGCCGTTGATGACGAGACCAAACCTCCACCGGGGTCGATCACGCTGTCAGCCATCGGTCTCTGTCTGGCAATGCCATGGCGGCAGGCGGCCATTCGTCACCAACACTCAATCACTGCTGTTGTAAGCGTCCCAGGGGTATACCTTCAAACGGCAGGACTTCTGCCCCGCCTAGGCGGTATGCTGTTCACCCAACCGGCAATCTATGCCTTAACTGACACTCTATCGGTTCGAGATGGGAAACCTTAAGCGGCGGAAGACTCACTTAC
>JAICUC010000117.1 GCA_025936075.1 Nitrospira sp.
AACGCAGCCCGCCAGACGCGACGTTCGATGCATTCTTCGACCGGCGAGCCTCCGAGGACGGCTTCAAGAACGATCCGGGGCTGCTCGAACGGCTGCAGCGCTCGCAGGCGCGGCTGCGAATCCTGCTTGAAGAATCCGCAGCAGTACCGCGGAGCGCCGCCCTCACGTTCTCGCCCATCGTGCAGGAGATCCTGCGAGCGGGCCTTCACTCGTACAAGTTCTGGCTCGATGAGGCGATGCGCGCCAACGGCAACAGTTCGCTGAACAAGGCCCGCGCGGATGTCGGTGTCGGCACCGCCGATCGCGAGATGGAGTACTGGTCGGAGAACCACTACATCATGTTCGCCTCGTCCGAGTATCTCGCCGGCCAGCTGTGGACAAAGGACGCCTTTCAGCCGGGCAAGGAGTTCCTCGAACCGGGCAGCACGCTCGGCGTCCTCACCGGCGAGGCGCGACGCGACCGAGGCAAGGCGCGAGTGTTGAAGTGGCTCAACAACCGCTTGATGTTCGGATGGACCGAGTTCAACTCGTCGGGCTACTACCGCGAGCATCTCTGGGCTGTGCTGAACCTGGTGGACTTCGCCCTCGACAAGGATGTACGCGAGAAAGCGGCTATTGTCGCTGATCTGCTGCTCTTCGACGTGATCCGATTCGGCCATCGCGGCGTGGTCGGCGCCGCTGGCGGCCGTTCGCAA
This sequence comes from Nitrospira sp., assembly GCA_025936075.1. Classification (GTDB taxonomy): domain Bacteria; phylum Nitrospirota; class Nitrospiria; order Nitrospirales; family Nitrospiraceae; genus Nitrospira_D. The sequence goes on from JAICUC010000117.1 coordinate 696, forward strand.
TTCAAGTCGAAGGTGAGCGGATGGGACGGCGCGCTGGGCGACGTCGTCGAACTGCTGCTGGGCAACCGCGGCGTCTTCTTCGAGGGCAACGCCCTCATCGCCGCAAGCCTGGCAACGTCAACGTACAAGGTGCCGGACGTCCTGCTGGAGATCGGCACCACCCCGCCCGCAGAGGGTTTCGTTGATCGTTCGCGCGTTTCGATCGGCTTCGATGAATCGCCAAAGTACGGAATCTCCTCCACGAAACCGTCGGACGCCCTTGACTCGCTGCGCGACGGCTACGCCCCCAAGCTGCGCAAGTACTTTCCCTTCATCGACTCGGTCAATAGCGAGATCGAGCGCACGCATCCCGGCATGTCTGCCGCTGACGACGACGTCGTCTTCTGGTGGGGCACGTCGGCGTTCTACAACAGGCAGATCGTTCGAGGTACGCTGGACCGCATCGACAAGTGGGGCCTGCAGCAGACGGGCGTCTTCAAGGGCTTCGTCCGGTTCTTGATCGACGACCTGCTGCCGCTCATCAAGCGCGCAAAGAGCAGCTTTCTCGGTGGTCTCTTTGCCGGTCCGGCTGGACTCATCGCGGGCGCCTTCTCGTCCGAGGATGCGCTCGAAGAGGGCGTGGCGGAAGACCTCGCACCGTTCCTCGACGGATCGACGCGCACGCGCGCGAACATCCTCACCTATCGCAGCCCCGATGCCATGCTGTCGAGCCTGCAGAACTTCAGAGTGCGGCAGCTCAATTACCAGAGCAACGTCTGCCAGGCCACACTCAGCAGCGCGATCAGCGTCTTCCCCACCGCCGGGTTTGCCGGGCTCGACATCTCGAACTTGTTCTTCATCCAGACCGGCGCACTGGCGGGAGCGGCGCTCGGCGCGGGCGCCGTGGGTGGCGCGGTCGCCGGCGTCGTCGTCAACGAAGCGGTCGTCGATCAGAAGAACCCATTCACCGACGACGAGAAGGACGGTCCCAGCTGGTGGACCGGCTACTGGTCGTTGCCGATGATCGTGCAGCACCGCTCCGCCGCCGTCATCGTCTCGGACTTCGACGAGGTGCAGGAGTTCCTCGCCGAGGTCGGCTCGCACATCTGGTTTCCAAAGCTGGGCTTCGACAAGGTGGATGAAGTGCGATCGTCGGCATACGACGACGACAACTTCTTCCTGCTCGATATCGACAACATCGGCCCGAAAGGGTTCTGGCTGTTCGGCAAGGTCATGCATCCGCAGACCGGTGTGCCGGTGGCGGACTGGCCCGAGGGCTACATCGGAGTGTTCTCGAATCAACGGCCGGAATGGCTCGACCGTGACAACGACGCCGAGATCTACGAACCGCAATTCGAGAAGACCGTCGAGGACAAGATCGAGGAGCTCGAGGATCAGATTGACGATGCGCTCGACGACCTCGAGGACTTCGAGCTTACCGACGATGTGGATATCGGGTACGTCGGTCGGCAGGCGATTGAGTTCGTCCTGAATGGGGCGCTCAGCGGCACCTACACACCCAACATCAACCGCGAGGAGTGGATCCGGAAAGCGCAGGACCGAGTGGCGGAAGCGCGGTCGGCGGTGGTGCAGCGCGTGGTCGACAAGGTGAAGGCGCTGGTGCCGCCTTCAGTCGATCTGCGCAACCTGCAACGCATCTGGAAGGAGCCGCTGCCGTACAACTACTTCGCCGACCGGGACTGGTACGTCGAAGGCAAGAACATCTGGATCGTACAGATCGGCAGTAAAGCCGAGTTCGGCAGCTACGAGGCATTCAAGGATCGCGTCAGCCGCGCCAAGGTCACCATCGACGACAATGGCGACATGGAATGCACGTACCACATGCCGCTTCCCGGCGGCGGGAGCGAGAGTATTACCGTTGACTATGAAGACGGCGGCTCGTTCTCCGTGAGCGGCGCGCCGTTCCAGACCGACCACTATCCTCGCTTCGAGAACCCGTTCCTGCGCAGCGGCCGAGCGGAATGGGGGCAGCGCGACTACGTCATCGAGTATCGAGGCAAGGCGCTGCTGCACGACTTCAGCGACTTTGCGAATCCACGCCGTACGGAAACCGTCGAGACCCAGCCGGGAGAGGCCGACCTCGTCAAAGCGCTCGTCCTCTTTCAGAGGACCGGCGATGAGGAGATGGAAGAGTTCACGATCGGGACGGCGACGGTGCGCATCGGCTGCCAGACGGCAACCGACGACCAAGTCATTGCCGCAGGTCCGATCGACGAAGACACCGATCACGACGTGGAATGGGTGTTCTTCGATCGTCCGCTCACGTGCACGCCCGATCTCACGATGACGCTATCGCATCGCGCAATTGGTGACGGCGACGACGAGGCCGAGTGGAAGGTGAGCTTCACGGTGAAAGCCCTGATGGGCGACCACACGCTGCGAGACTGCGCGCTGTCATTCAGCGGCGTGTCGTTCGACGAGGATCACCGAATTACCGGTCCGCTGCCCTTCAGCATCACGCTGTCGAAGTGGCGCGCGTGGGAGAAGGTCTCGGACAGCAGTCAGACGCAGCAATGGCTGGTTGCTGATCGGCGGCCGTGGAACACCGTCTACTACGACTACTGCGATGTGTTCGCATTCGATCGGGAGCGGCGGCTCGCGCAGCGGCGGCTCGACGCGTGCCTGACCCCCTCGCCATGGACGTCGCTTCCGCGAGACGGAGGTCCATCGTTCGACGGCTCATCATCCTCGCTCGCGATCTCGGTGTGGCCGCAGAATCTCCTGTTCCTGGCGACGAGCGGCAGTGCGCTGTTCGCCACCTGGCTCGACGCATCCTCCAGCTGGACGCGATGGCAGCGTTTCGAGCCGTGGGTCTACCCGGTGAACATCTTCGGCATCCCCGACACCGGCGCAGCACCGATGCCGGTAACACCTGCCGCGGTGAGTCCGTTGTTCGCGAGCCTCTCCACACTGTCGCAAGCCGGCGTCGAGATGTACTTCGCCGGCACCGATGGACATCTCTACGGGCACCTCGATTGGCGTCCGTGGAGTGGTGAACCCTGGCAGAAGGTCGAGGTCAGCGGTTTCACGCTCGCGCCGAGAGGCGACTGTCACGTCGCTGGCGATCGTCTGTTCGTGATGGCCACGAACGGCACACTCTGGAGCGCCGTCGTCAATCGAACTGCGCTGCAACTCTCGCCAACGTGGACTGCGCTTTCACCACCGTGGCTGGCGATTCGACGCGTGTCAATTGCGCAAGACCAGGGCGCCTGCCACGTCGTCGTCACGGCCGTCGATGGCAGCGTGTGGACGACGACGCTGATGCCGGAACAGGAGCCGGTGTGGACGCCGCTCGGCCAGCCTGCAGGATCGCCGGTTCCGGCAGAGGCGCGCGTTGCGTGTGCGATCCCGTATGCGGGCAGGCTCGACCTCGTCGCCGTCGGGTCGGATGGCGTCGTCTACATCACGACGCGCGAGGACACGGGCGGTTGGAATGGATGGCAGTCGCTTGTGGAAGGGGCGCAGGAATTTGCCGCAGCGGCCCACAGTCCAGCCGTGGTGCATCGCGTGAATCGACAGATCGAACTGTTCATCCAGAGCCGGAACGGCGACATCTTCCGATCGTGGTGGTCATAAGCAGCTCGTCAATTTTTAGGCTAATATGGGGTACTCGCATCAAAAGCCGTCGTAAACCAATCAATATCGACCAGAATTGTGCCAGGAAGAATTCGTGTACCCTCAGGATCCGAAAACCGCTCAGCGATTCGACGGTCTAGAGGCTATTCATAGGAAAGCTTGTTGCTTGCTGCATTGGTGGTGCTGCTACCAATTACCGGTACCGTTACCTCAATCGCCCTGATCATTTTGAGGAAGGCCTCATTCTTGACTTCACCAAGAGACGGTTTTTAGAATGAGCGCCTTTCACTGCAAGGAATGTCTATCATGAGAGATGACATCGTCATCGTAGGGGGAGGTCTGGCTGGGTCAGAAGCCGCTTGGCAAGCGGCCAATCGAGGAGCCAAAGTCACGCTTTACGAGATGCGCCCAAAAGAAATGACAAAGGCGCACAAGACCGGAAATTTGGCCGAACTCGTCTGCTCGAACTCGCTTGGCTCCGCCGATCCTCTGAATGCGCCGGGCATTTTAAAGGAAGAAATGCGGCGCGTGAACTCGCTCGTCATCGCCGCAGCCGAGCAGGCCAGGGTTCCCGCCGGATCGGCCCTGGCTGTGGACCGTGATCTGTTTTCATTACACATCACCCAAGCCTTACAAGGACATCCGCGCATCAGAATTCTTCATGAGGAAATCGCGGACATCCCCACTGATTGCCTCTGCATTGTAGCAACAGGTCCATTGACCTCCGATAAACTCTCTCAGGCCATCCGCGCGGTGACGCAATCGCAGCATTTATATTTTTATGACGCCATCTCACCGATTGTCGACGCCGACTCGATCGACATGGACGTAGTCTTTCGTGCCTCTCGCTACGACAAAGGCGGAGATGATTATTTGAATTGTCCCATGACCGATACGCAGTACAATACCTTTTACGATGCCCTGATGGCTGCGGAAAAGGTCCAGCCAAAGGAGTTTGAAAAGACGCCCTATTTTGAGGCCTGCGTGCCGATTGAAGTGCTGGCAGAACGTGGCCGCCAGACGATGCAGTTCGGTCCTCTCAAGCCGGTGGGACTGAAAGATCCCCGGACCGGAATCGAACCTGCCGCTGTCGTCCAGTTGCGAACGGAAAATGTCCATCGCACCTGTTACAACTTGGTCGGCTTTCAGACTAAGCTGACCTATCCGGAGCAGAAGCGCGTGTTTCGCATGATCCCAGGGCTCGAACAAGCCGAATTCCTCCGGTATGGGAGCCTCCATCGCAACACATTCATCAATTCCCCTCAGCTCCTTCTGAATACATTGCAATTCAAAGCCCGCAGCACACTGTTTTTCGCCGGGCAGCTCGTCGGCGTCGAGGGCTATACCGAGTCGGCTGCCATGGGTGGCTTGGCCGGCATCAATGCAGCGCGCGCCTTGGCCGGACAACCGCCGATCACGCCGCCGTCCACGACCGCGCACGGCTGCCTGGTTTCTCATATCACCTCGTCGGATCCTCGCCATTTCCAGCCGATGAACACCAATTTCGGCCTGTTCCCTCCCTTGTCGCTCCCTCCCAAAGACAAAGAGAAGAAGCGTCGCGCGTTGAGCCAGCGAGCCCTTGAGGATTTTGACTCATGGAAGATGCAATCAGGGCTTTCGTAATGCACCTCCAGGTCGAACGCAACGCCTCACACGAGACGATTCGCAATTATCGATCCGATCTTCATCAGCTGACCGGGTTCCTTCAACGAACCAAGGGAAAAGCCGTACCGATCCGCGTCGATACAGTCACCGGCGACGATATTCGCGCCTACCTACACGGATTGGATCAACAAGGCGAGAAGGCTTCATCTTTAGCCAGAAAACTGGCTTGTCTGCGAAGTTTTTTTCGATTTCTTCTTCGTGAGGGCCGGCTTCAGAAGAACCCCACTGAGAGTCTGAGAAGTCCCAAGCTCCCAAAGCCGCTCCCTCGAGTGTTGACAAAGGACGACGCGGCGGCACTCATGGAGTTTCCGACGGGGCAATCGACTCTCTCCTTGCGCGATCGTGCCCTGCTGGAAACGATGTACTCGACCGGAGCTCGGGTGAGTGAGGTCGTGGGAATCAATCTGGATGACCTGAACGAAACGGACGGAATCGTGTGTTTAAGGGGAAAGGGCCGCAAAGAACGGCTGGTTCCGATCGGTGATCTGGCGCTTCATACGATCCGGAAGTATCGCAAATCTTTGAAACCATCGGCCCGCAGCGGTCATCTGCCGTCTCCGATGTTTTTGAATCACCGTGGAAATCGGATCACCACGAGGAGTGTCGCTCGAATGGTCTCTCGATACTCCAGCCGTCTCGTGAGTGGCGCGGTCAGTCCTCACGCCTTACGGCACTCATATGCGACTCATCTGCTCGATGAGGGAGCAGACCTCCGATCGATACAGGAAATGCTCGGCCATGCCTCGTTGAGCACGACACAAAAGTATACGCATCTGGCAATGGATCAACTCCTCGCGGTGTACGACAGTGCTCACCCCCGAGCACGAGCGGCGGTACGCCCCTTATCAGGAAAGGACCGGAAATCGTCATGACCATTCGATCGACCACCATCCTGTGCGTCCGGCGCGACGGACGGGTTGCCATGGGCTGCGACGGCCAAGTCACCGTGGGCACCACGGTGATGAAGCACAACGCCAAGAAGCTGCGACGCTTGCATCACGACCAGGTGCTGGCGGGGTTTGCCGGGGCCACTGCGGATGCATTTACGCTATTCGAGAAATTCGAGAGCAAGTTGGAGGAGTATCGAGGCAACCTTACCAGGGCGGCGGTCGAGCTGGCGAAAGATTGGCGAACCGACCGGGTGCTTCGGCGCTTGGAGGCGTTGCTTGCCGTCGCCGGCCGTGAACAGTCATTCGTCATTTCAGGGACCGGCGATGTCGTGGAACCGGAAGACGGCATTTTGGCCATCGGCTCGGGTGGACCCTACGCCCTGGCGGCTGCTCGGGGACTCTTACGCCATTCTCAGCTTCAGGCCTCGGTAATCGTCACCGAAGCCATGAACATTGCAGGTTCTATTGACATCTATACCAACCAACAGATTATTGTTGAAGAACTTCAAGGATAACTTACCACTATGAAGCCTCTCACGAGCGATGCCGAACCACTGAATCTCAATAGTCTCACTCCGCCTCAGATCGTTGAGGAACTGAATCGCTACGTCATCGGGCAAAAGGACGCCAAGCGAATGGTCGCCATCGCTCTTCGCAACCGCTGGCGCCGCCAACAGTTGACCCCGGATCTCCGCGACGAGGTCATGCCGAAGAACATCATCATGATAGGACCGACCGGCGTGGGCAAAACGGAGATTGCACGGCGGCTCGCCAAGTTGGCCGAAGCCCCCTTCATCAAGGTCGAAGCGTCGAAGTTCACCGAAGTCGGCTACGTCGGCCGCGATGTGGAATCGATCATTCGCGACTTGACCGAACTGGCCATCAATATGGTCAAGACACAACGGCTGGCGTCCGTTCAGCAAAAGGCGGAACAACAAGGGGAGGAACGATTGCTCGATCTGCTTTTGCCGCCACCGCCGCCTCGACCGGGCTTTGTGGACAGCACGAGCGAGCCGGCCGCTCAAGCCCCTCAGGATTCCCACGAAACCACGAGATCGAAACTGCGCCTCCAGTTGCGGGAAGGGAAGCTGGATGAGCGAACGGTGGAGATGGAAGTCAAGGAAAGAGGTCTTCCGGTCGGTGTGATTTCCAACGTGGGCGGACTTGACGACCTCGAAAGCAATCTCCGCGACATGCTGGGTGGCATGTTCCAAGGCAAGAAAAAGAAGCGGCTCATGAAAGTGCCGGAGGCGCTCAAGCACTTGACTCAGGAAGAAGCGCAGAAACTGATCGATATGGAGGATACCACGCGGGAAGCCATCACCAAGGTGGAACAGACCGGGATTGTGTTCCTCGATGAAATCGACAAGATCGCCGGCCGTGAGCGCACCATGGGACCCGATGTGTCGCGAGAAGGTGTACAACGCGACCTCCTCCCCATCGTGGAAGGCTGCACAGTCACCACCAAACATGGCCCGGTCGTGACGGATCACATCCTCTTCATCGCCGCCGGCGCTTTCCATGTGGCGAAGCCGTCCGATCTGATTCCGGAACTCCAAGGGCGATTTCCGATCCGAGTCGAGCTCAGCGCGTTATCAAAAGACGATTTTGTCCGCATTCTCACGGAACCGAAAGGAGCGTTGGTGCGGCAGTATCAGGCCTTGCTGGCCACGGAAGGCCTCGCCATCGAGTTCACCAAAGACGGTCTCGAGGAGATCGCCGAAGTGGCGGTCCAGGTGAATGAACGGACCGAAAACATCGGTGCCCGCCGCCTCTTCACTATTATGGAGCGATTGCTTGAGGACATTTCTTTCGAGGGACCCGGCTGGCCCGACAAACGGATCAGCATCACGGCTGCCTATGTCCGGGACCGATTGAAAGACATCGTCAAGGATCAAGACCTGAGCCGGTATATTCTCTAAGAGTCCGGTTGATCATCGAGAGTTCCGCATGAACAAACTGATCAAGAAGGCCAACGTCCTCATCGAAGCCCTTCCGTACATGCGTACGTTTCGCGGGAAGACCGTAGTCGTCAAATACGGCGGCCATGCGATGACGGACTCATCCCTCAAGGAACGGTTTGCGCAGAACGTCGTCTTGCTGAAGTATGTCGGGATCAACCCGGTCATCATCCATGGCGGCGGACCGCAAATCGACAAGATGCTGGACCGGCTCGGCATCGAGGCGAAATTTCGCCATGGCGTTCGCATTACCGACGAAGCCACGATGGAAATCGTGGAAATGGTCCTGGCGGGAAAGATCAACATGGAGATCACGGACCTCATCAACCGACATGGCGGCAGCGCGGTCGGTTTGAGCGGGAAGGATGGGGGACTGATTCTCAGCAAGCCGTTGACCGCCAAGGCCTGGGCGGAAAGCCTCGATCGCGAGTTGGACGGAGAAGATGGTGACGGCGACTTCGGACTGGTGGGTGACATCGAAAAGGTCGACCCCGGCCTGCTGCGTAATCTGCAGGATGAC
>JAICUC010000063.1 GCA_025936075.1 Nitrospira sp.
AAGAGGTTCAACTGTGAGCGCAACGCTGGCTTCCAAAATACAGCCGCTGGGGTTTGAACCCATGTCTTTCTCGGGAGTTGATTGAGTCTGTACCGTCTCTGATTTCTTGGACACTTGAGTTGATCGTATTCACGCCGCCACTTCTGCGGCGAGCAGAGCGCGGCGCACCTGGGGTGGAGCGCGGAAGCCATGTCGCTCAATCAACCACTGCTCGTTAGAGAGAGAGCCAGTCGTGAAGGGCGAGACGAGGGTCTTCGACGGTCTGGAACGTTCGCCCCCACAGGAGCTGCTCCTTGAGTGTTCGAATGAACCGCTCCGCGACACCATTGCCTTCCGGGGCGCGCACGGATGCTGGCGCGACATGATTCCCAGAAAGCGGAGTTCCGGCTGGAAATCATCGTTCCTATACTGACGCCATGATCATGCCGCATCTGCACGCCCGTCGCGATGCCGGCCGAGAAGGGGCCAAACTGCCGGTGCACCCCTTGGCGAATGGGCTCCAACGCTTCGGGAGCGAGCGGCTCGCCTCGCCGCATGGACGCCGATCCCTTCAAGCGTGCAATAATCGACGCCGACAAAGACCGTGACGGGTCCGTCCTGCAATGTCACCGTGCTGGTCGCATCCGTACCCCACATCTGATTCGGACGCGCCGTGATGATTGTGCCGTCATGGACGCGGGGTCCCACGACGCGCGGTGTCCGAATGACTATATTAGGGAAGGTCTGATTAATTCATGTTTGCACGAAAAACTCTGTTCCTGGGTGAATGCCTACGGGCAATCAGGTGAGAATCTGCTGGTCCGGAAGAGTCTTTCTCGGGTGTCGCCCGCTGTCGGGCCGCCCGCGTCCCCATTCGTACCTCTCTCCGCTAGACTCCTGCCAACAAGCGTCGTCGCGCCACGTACAGATTTGCCAACCCGCAGCTGATGAACAGCCAGTGGGTATTCTTCGCTAAGCCACGGTAACGGACCATCCGAAGATGCGCTTCATCACCAAGAACACATGCTCAACTGTGGCACGGACCTTCGACTTCGTGCGGTTCCAGGCACGCTCCGTTTCACTCAGGGCCCGATGGCGATGGGCTTTGGCCTGGATGAAGCACTGGGCCGCAGGGGCGTGGTGCTGAATGACCTCCGGTTGTCCACTGTAGGCGGCATCGCCCCAGACCCGAGTCTCCTGCCCATGCAGCAGCTCCGGCAACATCTGGCTGTTATGCACAGTCGCCGCCGTCGCGGCGACCGAATGAATCAATTTCGTCTGACTGTCGACGCCGATATGCGCCTTCATGCCGAAGTACCACTGCTTGCCTTTCTTCGTCTGATGCATCTCCGGATCCCGCTCCTTCGACCGATTCTTGCTCGAACTGGGCGCCGCAATAATGGTCGCGTCTACAATGGTCTCTCGACTGACCGCAACCCCTGCGCGGCCAGATACGCGCCGATCCGTGCAAAGAGTTGTTCGCCCAACCGATGGGCTTCCAACAGATGCCGGAACTTGCAGATCGTGGCCTCATCGGGCACGGGTTCACGGCCCAGATCAATCCCGACAAACTGTCGCAAGGCGCGGGAGTCCTACAAGGCCTCCTCGACCGCCAGGTCCGACAGGTTGAACCACTGCTGCAGGAAATGGAGGGCAGCATGCGCTCGACGCCCACCGGCGGCCGCCCCGGCCCCTCGGCCTTGAGATAGACCGGCTCGATCACGGCTACCCAGTCCGACTACGGCACAACACGATTCATCTCGTCGAGAAACACGCTCCCGGCGGATGGGCTTACGGTACTGCTCAAACGTGACCTCGGCAAACGTCTGTTGCGGCATGGGGGCGTCTCCGTATCGGTGTTGCGCTATCCCTTGCACATCACGCAAAAAAATAAATCAGACCTCCTTAGGTAATTTAATAGACGCTTCCGTGATGAGTGCCTGAACGAGCATTGGTTTCTGAACCTCTCGTGTTCAATCCGTCATTGAAGCGTGTGCGAGTACCACAAGGAGCGACTGAAACGAGTCTTGGGTGGATTGGCGCCCGCCGCCTATGCACGCAATTGGCCAGAAAGCAACAATAGGAGTTCTCTAAACGTGCTGCTACTCAAGACGAGGGGGGCGTCATCCCCAGAACCGGCTCCGCTTATGATCAAAATACGCATATCAGAATCTGTATAACTTAAGGTAGAAACGCATCGCTGCCCTTACCGGCTGACTCGATATAAACTCCTACTCCACTCTATTTTTGTCGGGAAAGGACCCCAGTATGGTACTCGTACCGACGTCCTTCCCATAAGGGGGCAGGGGAGATTAGTTGGAAGATTGGCTGTTTTCTATGGAAGGGGAGTCGGTCGAGTCTACCGCGTCCCTCTGAGGATCCATTGATTCTGGTGAATCTAGTTCATCAGAAACTAGAGGCTGTTCGGATATCGTTGATGGCCTCGGGACTATCAATGGATTTGTGATAGGCCCGGCAACAGATGCCATGGATGGATTGGGATGTTGGAACACCCAATCGTAATGCGTCGGCTTTCCTTCAAAATGACGCACAGCAAGTGGGAAGTTAGCTTGCTTGATCGGTTTGTGTTTACTTTTGCTTCGGACCCCCATAATGCCTCCCGTGGGCGCGCGCAGCAATTCCCATTCACCATGTTCCATCGGATCGAGATAGACCTTCCTGAGAAAGGGCTTAGGCAGCCTCGTGAGTTCGGCGAGTGTTTGTGGGTACACCTCACCAGGCATAACCCTTCCGGCTTTTGCACTGGATGAATAAAGTGCCAAGGCTGTTTGGATTTCTATCCCTTTGGCAAGCAAATCTGCTTCGAGCTCACGCTGCACCATCGTCTTCCACTGACGGGCAGCCACTGTCATAGCCAGGCCCATAAGAGTGATGGCAATCATCATCATGAGATATGAGAACCCTGTTTCTTGTCGCCTCTGCGATACTAAGAGGTTCCACATTATCTATTATTCCTGACCTGTTGGTTCTTCCGATGACTTTTCCGATGTTTCTTCCGATAATGAGACCGTTTGATCCCTGTGGGTACTGACATTTCGAATGGTCACGCTTTCAGAATTGATCGCCTTGAGGATTAGATGATCGTCGACACGATCACCGATCTTGAGCACCAGGATCTCACCGTCTCTCTTGAGTACCGCAATATCGTTATCTTTACGGTGCCTCGCGTCCACGCGAAGATAGCCTAGGTATCGATACTGCTCTAATTTCAACGTATCTTCGTATTGCGTTGAGCTCTCACTTGAATCCGAAGCAGGCTGGTTCACGGATGTTGAGGCATCTCCGGCTGCGAATGTCCCATCGGGACGGGGTACGGCAAAAATGTTTCGAGGCATCGTGAAGGTTGCCTGACGTTGAAGAGCCGTGGATGCCAGTAAATCGAGGTTTACACGCAAGCTTGTTCGTCCCGTTTCCACGCGCCGTGTCACGGAAGGGGGGCCTGTGATATTCGTGAGCGGAACATGAACAGGCTCCTGCAGCAGCCGCCATTGCCACACAGCCAGTCCTACCCACAGCGCGATAAGCGAGGCAGCGAGAATCGTCTTCTTTTTCGCATCCATGGCTATTGCGCTGGCCGTGGCGGACGAGACTGCCCAGTATCACCTTGAAGGTACGCCGCAATCCTAATATTGAAGGTCAACAGCGCGTCCTGCGCGCCTCCGGACCGAGTCAGCTCAAGATCCTCAATAAACAGCAACTCTTTCGACGTCTCAAGGCCATAGATGAATCGGCGGAGATCTTCGTAGCGCCCCGTCATCGGTCCCTGTAACAGCCCTTTGCTCGTGTTCACGACGAGAGTGGGCTCAGTCTTATAGGACAACGCCGGTAAGGTGACTCGACTCTGCTTCGCATCATCTGAAATTCGGAGCGCTAACGGAGTGAAGTCACGCTCGGAGGAAAGCACTGCCCATACTTGACTCAAATCATTTTTCGCTTTTCTTGCTTCTCGGTGGTACATCAATGCCTGTCGTGTGGCAGACCATTCATTCTCCAATCGCTCCCGGTTCGCTTGAGCAGTTGTCACACCAAAATTCTGGACGAGGAACAGCATGAAAAGAAGACCCAGAGCAACTCCCGCCCATGGAATCAACGGTGCGAAAGGATGCTGCCACAGAAAAAGCAGGCGATGTTTCATGCTCACATTCCTTCATGCCGGTATTGCAAGGTGATATCGAATTCCACCAACCCGTTCGGAGCAACACGATGCTGCGCCAAGATCGGGTCCTTAAAGATCACGTGATCCTGGAGTCCGACGGTGAAGGTCGTAATATCTTCGAGGTTGGTCGCAGTACCCTTCAGTAGAACCATCGTGCCGGTTTGATCCAGGCGAACGCTGATGAGCGTAAGGTGTGAAGGAATCGCTTGTTCCAATTCGGTCAAAAACCTGGTCCACGAAAATGTTCTCTTTTTTAGAATCTGATTAGCCAACTGAACCTCGAAAGGTAGTTTCTTCAGCGCCTCTTCGGACAAATCAATGCCTTCATGCCGAGCTTCTGCAATCAAGTCTTGGTCCTGTTGTCGTACTCGATCCAGTTCCACCTCAATAATCCAGCATTCCTGATAGGCTAAACTCATCTGTCTGAGATTCCAGAAAATGCCCAATGCGAGGAGGGCACATGCAGCAATCAACAGCAGTCGAAGCGGAGCCATCACAGGCCGATACTGGTGGCTTAAATTTATCTGAAACTGATTATTAGCACCGCCCGGCAGAGGGATAGTCTTGAGTGGTTCGATGAATCTTCCGACTAAAACGTTCCCTATCGTCATGCTAAGTCACCCCTGCCATCGCCGCCAACGACGCCATTCCACCGTGGCTTCCCTTTGCTACTCTTCCAAGGGCTTCAACCGATTCCCAGCCGAGCTGTTCCACAGAGAGCAGGAGTTCTGCTTTCATCCGCTCTTGTAGAACTGGCATATCTTCATCTGCACAGATCACAGCTTCCTTAATGGTCGTGGATGGATACTGTTGTCGATAGAACGCTAGAGAGGCACCGCATTCTTCAAGAATCTTGTTCAGCATGTCCGTCGCTGCCAATACACCATCCGCTTTAGTGCCCAAGAGTTTGCATCGATAGAACAACAGCCGCCCTCGTTGGCATACCATAGTGGTCAAGGCTTGATCAGAGATACTGACCCAGAAGACATCGCGACGTCTCCAATCAGACTTGCCAGAAGTTCTCCGCCAGAGATTGAAGAGCCGTAAACTGGTGATCCCCACGTCATGAGGAATCAACCCGACGGATTCACAGAGAGCCTCGTATTGTCTTAGCACGGATTCTTGAATCGCTACTGTCAAGACCGTGAAGGCTCGCTGTGAACCGCACCATTGATTGTGGAACACATGAGACACGATCTTGGCTCCATTGAGTGGAAACAGCTGTTCTTGACCCAACCGCCACCTAATCAGCGCCTCGCGATCCTCACGACGTGAGGGCAGCTGCTCCAGGTACAACACCGTAGCTCTGACTGCAGTGTCAGGAAGCAGCACTGTGATCCGCCGAAGAGGACCGGAGAAGGCGGAGGCCCCTGTGATGTTGTCATCCGATCCTGAACCGGTGATGGATAAAATACGTTTGGCCAATTCAGGAAGCTGCGACAAATTTTCAACAGTGGGTGAAGGTTTCACCATGCCACTGGAAAGTGCTGATATGATGCATCTGTGTCGGCGATGCCCGCGCCAGTTCCATTCGGTTTCGGCCCACGCGATTGAGTCGGTACCGAACTTCAAACAATACTGTGGTCGGCTATTGACCCATGCCCACATCAGGCTATCCTTCCTCGCTGAAGGTTACACGATTGACTTCCCGCAGCGATGTCTCGCCATTCAACATTTTATTCAGCGCTGATTGCCGAAGCGTGATCATTCCGTCAGTCACCGCCCGATAACGAATTTCGGAAAGTGGCCGATCCGCAAGGATCATCTCTTTGATTTCATCCGTCAAATCAAGAAATTCCGTGATGCATTTTCTGCCGCGATACCCCGTACCGAGGCATGACGCACATCCTTTTCCTTCGTAGAACGCCGTATCCTTATACTGTTCATAGTCCAACCCCGATTCTTCGATGAGAACCTTCTGAGCTTTGACTGGAGTCCGACATGATGGACAAAATATTCGTACCAGTCGCTGCGCCAACACACAGTTGAGTGCAGCCAGAAAGTTATAGGAATCGATCCCCATTGATGCGAATCGGCCGATCACATCAAATACATTGTTCGCATGGACCGTCGTCAGTACGAGGTGCCCTGTCATAGCAGATTGGATCGCAATCTGTGCCGTTTCGGGATCTCGGATTTCACCGACCATAATTTTGTCCGGATCATGGCGAAGGATGGACCGGAGGCCTCGAGCAAACGTCAGGCCTTTCTTTTCATTGACCGGAATTTGCACTACACCAGAAAGCTGGTATTCAACAGGATCTTCAATAGTAATCAGCTTGTCTTCGAGCGTGTTCATCTCCGATATGGCGGCGTACAACGTTGTCGTCTTTCCGCTTCCAGTTGGCCCTGTCGCCAATACCATGCCGTAAGGACGGGCAATCGCTCTCCGAAATCGCTTCAAATCTTCCAGGTTAAAACCAAGCCGTTCAAGCTTCAGCGCCGACACTCCGGACGCAATCGAATCTCGGTCCAATATTCGAATCACTACAGACTCACCAAAGACGCTTGGGAGGATGGAGACACGAAAGTCCACGGTCTTTCGATCGAGCCTCATTCGGAAACTTCCATCCTGCGGCACCCGACGCTCGGCGATGTCAAGCTCGGACATAACCTTCAGACGTGACACTAAAGGGGCATGCAAGCGAATATCCAGCGGCTCCATGGCCGGAACCAGAATGCCATCGACACGAAGTTTAACTTTGGTAGCGCGGTCTGCGGCTTCAATGTGGATGTCGCTGGCGCGGCGCTGCATCGCGCTTAGTAGGATAGAGTCCAGCAGCTTTACGGCAGGACTTTGGTCTTCCCTCCCTTGATCAAAGGCTGCAATCTCTTCTCCTCGATCATCTTCTTTCAGCAACACCGATCGATACTCTGCTTCGAGCTCGCGCAAGGCTTGGCTGGAGCCCGCACTGCGGTCCAAGGCGGACAGAATTGCGCTCTTGGAACTGACGATCAACTCCAATGGCTTTCCGATCATGAGCTCCAATTCGTCGAGCCCCAACAGATTGTGAGGATCTGCGACGGCAATGGTCAGCACACTATCTCTCTCTGAGATGGGAATGAACGGAAATCGCTGCATTAGCTTGACGGATATCGTCTCGTAGTAGCGGGGATCGACTTGAAAACTCGTCAACGGATCATAAGGAAGACCATATTGAACGGCCAGTGCTTGAGCCAGCTGATCCTCTGAGAGAAGTCCCTCACAGACCAGCGTTTGTCCTAGCACTGCCGGTACACCCTTCAATCGACCTAGGACATCTTCCACCGCCTGTTTTGTTAGCACACCATGGCCGACTAGAATCTCAGCAAGAGAAGGCCGAGCAAGGTTACGTAGCATGTGTAACGTCCCAGGTCATCACATCGGCTTCGTGCACGATTCGATTTTCTACGATCTATCCGCTAACCGTCCCAGCCATCTGAAAGACGGGTAGATACATGACGATCACGATTCCGCCCACCAATATTCCCATCACCAACAGCAACGCCGGTTCGATCCACGTGGTCAGCTGTGTCAGTCTGGTGTCCAGATCAGCCTCGTAAAACTCTGCGACATCCCGTAGCATCGTATCGAGAGAACCCGTTTCTTCACCTACCGATAACATTTCAATCGCAAGCCGGGGCAGGACTTTAGGACGATCCAAGGCAACGGCCAGAGTCGCTCCCTCACGTATATCATTGACTGCCGCCATCAATTCTTGTGAGACAAACCGGTTCGATACAGCTGATCGAGCGCCTTGCAAAGCATCGACGAGCGGAGTTCCTCCCGCTAAAATAGTGCCTAGTGTTCTCGTGAGTTGCACGGTATTATGTTTGATCGCTATCTGCCCCACGAGTGGAAGTTTCAGCACAAGGCGATCGATTACAAGATGCCCTACTGCGGTGGTATAGTAAGCGTGTGCGCCCAGGATGCCACCGATCACTACGGCACTAGCGGGTAATCCCCAAACTTCCGCATGTGTCACCAAGTCGAGTGCGACTTGAGTTGCCCACGGGAGAGTCTTCGCGGACTCTCCATAGACTGATACAAAAGTCGGCATAACATAGGTCAATAGAAATCCGATCACGGCCGTGCCGATAAGAACCAGAAAAATCGGATAGGAGATCGCCTTTGTCACTTTTTGACGAAGCCCCATCATGAGCTTTAGGTATGTAATGTATCGCTGCAGCACCTCAGGAAGATTGCCTGATTGCTCTCCTGCCTTTATCGTAGCGACATAGAGCTCAGGAAAATACAACAGGTGTTTCGTCAACGCATCGGAGGCTGATGTTCCACCTCGAATGTCTTCTCGCACCTCACGTAATGTCTGCTGAAATCCAGCGTGGCCAGCGCGTTCGATCAGCAAATCCCACACTCGTAAGATCGGCAACCCCGACTTGAAGAGAGCCAGTAATTCTTGATTGAAGACTAAGAACTGGCCTAGCGGTAGTCCGCTCCATGACCGAGACTTGCCCTTCCTCACCGAGACCATTCCACGACGGTGAAGATTAAAAACTAACAATCCTTGTGCTTCTAATTTGGCACGAACGACAGATTCCTCTTCCCCCTCGACATGTCCCTGGATCGTCGAGCCATCAGCCCGTGCAACACGGTATGCAAATACTGCCATAGCTAGCCTTCAAGACACGCTGCCTAGCCCGTTACATGTCTACATTCGTTCGTGCTGAGATTCGCCGGTAGACAATTCAGTAAGCCAAAGCATTTGACCTACTCGTATATGATCATTGGAAAGTGCATTGATCGTCATAAGGCGCTTCACAGAAGTACGATGTCGTTGGGCGAGGCTCCAGAGCGTATCTCCAGTCTTGATCAACACGCGTAACCGAGTGGTCATGGTGGATGATTGAGAACTATCTGGTCTCTCTCCAACCGTAGAGGCGTTGAATCCCATAGAGGATTGTGAAGGTATGTGGGTACTTTCCCGAGAATCGTCCGTCAGTGTTTCGTGCCCATGGTGTACGGTCGCCAACTCCGGTTCACCATCCCCGTGGGCCATAGCCTCTGATGTTTCTATCTTCGCGGGCTTCCCCAGCGTAGATGAGTTTTGATAAAGGTGTTTTCGTTGATTCTGAAGTGGGACTCCGGTCCGAGCAACCTGTTTGCGCTCAGAACGCGAGTGAGCCAGCTCAGCCCGTTGAAGATCAATCACATGACGGGCTTCGGTCAATCGACGTTCTACCTCCCGAATGTGCCCTTCAAGCTGCGCCCGGGCGATCTGTACATTGGCCAATTCCAGGCGCCGTGCGTCCACCTCTGCTCTTAATTCGGCAGCTGTTCGCTGGGCATCTCGCAATGAGGCCTTGAGAGTATCCATTGTGAGTTGAAGATCCGAAATCCCTGGCTCTACAATCATAGATTCAAGCGGACTACAGGCTGACATCCAGAGTAGAAGAATTCCGATGGACGTACTTCTCCATTCCCTCATCACTCGAAACACTTTGCACCTAGGGGGGAATCTACGTCGGCCAATCTCACGCGTAAGTTCACCATTGGTTATATGGAATCCCATTTGTCCCAACAATGTCCGACCCTGAATACACATCAAAGATACCACCCTCCGTCGGTTCCATGATCTGTTGCCATGAGTTCGGCGAATTCGTAAAGGGATCTTTGGGAAGGGCACGCAGATATCCCGCCGTTATCAGACCATCTAATGACGGAGGATACTTCCCTTGGTCGGCGCGATGCTGATCCAGCAACTCGCGCAGCGTGAAAAGATCGTGTCGCAACACTGTCTCTCTAGCCTTGATCAACGATGATTGATAGGATGGTGCCGCAAGCGTCGCCAAAATGCCGACAATAGACACCACAATCATAAGCTCGATGAGCGTGAAACCCTTCGTATTCCATTCGCTCACTCTACCAATCCTGATATTTAGTGCCATCAAGTGCAGCCGCCTCGTTTTGCGTCATCACATCGTAGATATCTTCGCCACACCAACTGAGAGGCTTCGGGCGATCCTTGTAGCAACGCAGGAGCCAATCGGATTTTCCGGTCATGGGGTCAATCGGCATCACCCGCAAATAACGCCTAATCGTGGTGCCTCGAACCGTCGCCTCTTCTCCCGTCAGTTTTACTCCTAACAGAACATCGAGTGACTTAGGATAGCCATACGGCCCAGTGACTTCCTTACACGTCAATTTATTTTTGATACATAGAGTTCCAAGTAAGATGTCGCCATCACGGTTCCATTCCAGTCTGAATAGATCGATCGCGCTCCGAATAGTACGCAGATGCTGTCGTAGCTCAATTTCCTGGCCTCGTTTTGTCGACACCTTACTCAGAGGCATAGCGACCGAAGCCAAAATCACAATGATGGCCATGGTGACGAGAATCTCAATGAGTGTTAGTCCGTCCTCCTTCACCGCACTCTCACCACCCCTGTTCCGACTATTTCCGGCGGTGCCTGCACCGCAGTGCCGGGATTGGTCAGTTCGACACGAATTGGAGATACTCCTGGCGCTTTTGCCACAAAAACGACATTCATGGTCCGTGGAGAAGGCCGAGCCGGACGAACGAAATGAAACGTAATGGCCCCCGCTTGCCCAACATTGTCCCCCATAGTGGTCATGTCCGTATCGATCAACTCTGCATTATCAAGACGTTTGAATTGCAGAATATCCGGGTCATAACCCAGTTTAAACGTGCTTTCGCCTGCTGCAGTGATTCGACCGTCTATGACAGAAATTCGCATTTCTTTGCCGGATTGAACAATCGATTCTTCTGGCTTGATCATCAATAGAGGGTCAGGTGTTGCTAAGTGGGCCAATGATCGGACCGCGTTCGGCTGTCCATTCCCCTTTGTCATAGCACCGCTGCCAGTGGAAGTCTGTCCGTTATCACTCCGTACCGAAGTCGATATCTTTCTGGGAGTGCTGGGGAAGACAGGACTGGTCGCATAGTTGAATTCGGTGCCGGACCAGAATGCATGATTGGAGCCTGAGGGAAGCATCGGTTGCGCAATGTGAGGAGTAATGGTCAGAATGACTTCCGTCGTAATCCGGTCTGTCTTGAAAGAACTCAGAAGTTTTCCGATCAGCGGCAGGTCCCCCACCCATGGTATGGTCACCCGTGTTCGACGATCTTCCTCCTGCAATAGCCCACCGAGGACCACCGTTTCTCCATCCCGCATGTTCAACGTCGTTTCTGCTGAGCGATTACCAAATTTGAATTGCTGAATGGGCGGAGAAGCTTGGAGGGGCACTGGATCTCCAACCCGAACAACTTCGACCTTCATCTTTAACGACAATTCATCGCCCAATCTGATCGAAGGCTCGACAGTCAGCTTGACGCCCGTATCTCGGAATTCGATCGAGGTGACGGTCGAAGTGGTCGGCACAGCTCCTGTAGTAGCTTGCCCCGGTAAGACATTGGTGGTAGAGAGAAGGATCGGTTGTTTATCTCCGATATTGATCTCCGCTTTCTTGTTATTCATGACGCGAACTTTTGGTGAGGCGAGAGTCTTAGCATCGGATTGTTGCTTGAAGAAATCCAGCAACACCGTCGTCGGTAGTTTAAAGAGGTAGTTATTGGATCCGAGGTCCGTCAGTTGACGATAGGTCATTTGCACGGCGTCTGCCGCCAAAGGTCCTGCAAACCCAGCAGCAATCAACCCAGCGCCAGCTTGTTTTGGATAATTCAACCCATACGTTTGACTCTTTGTTCGATTGACTTCCAACACTTCGAGGTCAAAAAGCACCTCTGGTTCTTGTCGGTCGTTTGCCAGAATAATCTTTTCGGCTAGCTCCAATTTTTCTGGCTGATCGCGAATGATGATCGCATTGAGTTGTTCGTTTGCATGCATTCGCTTGGAGTCCAACATGCTCTTCAGCAGAAGCATCATATCTTTAGCTTTCGCTGTCGAAAGATAGAATGTCCGAATCATCAGATCTCGATACTGCTCTTGCTTTTGCTTGGTATCTGGACTGACGATGAGAACAGCTGGAGATATTTGACGAGAAAATAAACTGTTACTATTGAGAATTAGTTGCAGTGCTTCTTCAAAGGGCGTGTCTTGGATCGAAATGGAAATAGGATCGTTCCGAACATCCTTGTCAAAAACCAGCGTAAATCCACCAACCTTTCCCACTCCCTCCAAAACTTCCTTAAGCCCAGCGTTTTTAAATTTTAACGTCACCGGCTGCCTTGAATGGTCTTCTCTTGCGAGCCCGTGTTGCTCTTCAGTAAGCCGGGCAATGCTCTCCAGAGCCTCTCGGTATGTTGGATCGAGTTCCACAGCCCGCGCAAAACCGCTCATTGCCTCATCAATTCGGCCAAGTTGAGCAAGCCGTTCCGCCTCACGATGCAAAGACCTGGACTCTTTCAAACGAATGGCTTCCTGGAAACCTGCTTGGTGCTCGCCACTCGAGGGTTCAAGGGCCAGAGCCCGCTTAAATTCTTCGAGCGAAAGATCGAATTGCTTTTCTTTTAGAAACACTCGCCCTCGCTCGGCATACATTCCTGCGGCTCGTTCACGGGCTAAAATATACTTGCTCTGTAACGATAGATTGAACGGGTCATCCTTTAGCGCTTGTTTGTAGGCAAGGACAGCCTCTTCCCAACGTTCCCCAGCCAAGTGCTGATCTCCACGCTTGACCTCAGCGGGCACCCAGAAGGCGCAACTAGACATCCCGAAAAGTCCTAGAATCTGGATGACCTTTATCGTTCGGCTAGAAAGAGACGCCTTCAGCTGAGGAGCCACAATTGCGGTTTCCTACAATATTCTGTATTGCCGGCCAGCAGCATTACCTAAACCAACTCTCAATTTCTTATACTACGGATCAAGACAGGCTCAAAGAAAAGCCTTGAAGATGAGCGAGTGACGTCCTAACAGAAAATACCGACAAGTTAATTCAGTATGATGGCGACTTCGGCATCCGTAGGTTGTCCACTGATATGCTCGACATTTCACTCGTCCGTACATTGTGCGTCAAAATGCATTGTTCTATGGGCATGGACGAAGAGAGCAAGGAGGTAGGGTATGGCCTGGCTGTACAGTAAACCTCTGTGAATAACGAGAACAGAGCTGACAGATCTTCAATATTCTGCTGATTAGTCGCTCATTCGGGAAGGGGCGCTGCATCTATTTAAAACGCTTTCTTCTAGCGATGCCATGTTTGTGGAGTAACGGGCTACGTCATACTTGCATGGATCAGAAAACACTCCTGCTGACTTCGTTTGAATAGGCGCTTTCATTCCCCGCAATGTCAAAAGCCGTCACGACAAAGAAATATGTCAACCCCAATTTGAGTTCTGTTGCAACATAGCTGGTGGTATTACCTTGAATCGTCGCAATGGGAGCCCCATAAGTTCCTGATGAAGTTGCTCGATATACTCGATATCCCGCTAGATCCTTTTCAGTATTTGCATTCCAAGTCAATGTGACGGACGAACTTGATGGAGGATTCATCGCCAGAGTGACATTGATGGTTTTCGTTATGCTGCCACTTTTTACAGTGATGGTGGTCGAATTATTTCCCTGGATCGCCATAGCAGTATTGACGCTTGCCGTGATGGTTCCATTTCTAGAGCCGGATGTTGGACTGAGTGATAGCCATGAGGCACCCTCGCTTACCGTCCACGTTGCATTTGAACTAATGGCGATGGTTTTGGCGGAAGGGTTGGCCGCTCCTTGCGTGGCAGTGTATGTCACACTGCCGGGAGATGCCGTTAATGAAGCGGCTGACACGGTGAGCGCGACAGCCATTGTTCGCACCACTCCACCGCTGGTCACAGTGATCGTCGCGTTGTTCGGGCCGACCACGGCGGAGGAC
>JAICUC010000425.1 GCA_025936075.1 Nitrospira sp.
ACAGCAGATCGACCAGAGTCCCGACCGCTCTGCGAAAGCAGCCTAGCTATCCCGGTTCGTCGGAATCATTTGCGGACGAAGGCAGCCATGATCTGCGAACAATGCGAGGCCCCCATGATTGAAAGGCTCCCAGTCCGGCAGAGAAAAGAGGCCGGCGAAGAAAAAGTTATCATCTTCGAGTGCCTGCAATGCGGCCATACCGAGTATCAGCGGCTCATTGCCTCATTTTGGAGGCGATTGACGGCTTAGCGGCGGACTTTGCCAGGGAATACGTAGCTGACCGTCGCGAGAAAGAAAGGTATACCCGACCAACAAGGAAAAGGAGATGCTGTGATGGCTGAGGTCAATTCCATGTATCATGCGCAAACGCGGAGCGATGCACTCAAGTCGCAGATTGAGAAGCTCGAAGGCCTCGCCCACCACACGGTGGTGAATCCCGCCTTCGATCAGTTTGATGCTGAAACGGAAAATCTTCTGATCACAGTCTACGGTGCCAATCATCGGTACGTGGAAGCGTACAAATATGCCACCGTCGGCGAGGCCGAAGCGTTGGTCAATTTGCCGGAATCCGCGCAAGAGCCCTTGACGCGCGACATCCCCAAGAAGGGACTTCAGCAACGTCGTCAAGTGCTCCAGGGTATTCTGACCGAACTGCAGGAACTCGAGGCGCAAGAAGCCGAGGTGCTCGCGGGAGAAGATCGTGAGGATCCTCCGGGTCCCAGCTAAGACGTCCCAAGTCTTCCTTCGACTGCCCGTGCAGTGGCAACCATGGCCTCTCTTAAAGACCGGCAGGCAACCATCGGAGGGTGCAAGGGCTCGAGCAGGAAGGAAGCCGGAAGCAGGACTTGACTACATGCGGGAGGCAACCCGTGTCTTTAATTTCAACGATGGTGAGAGGGTACCTCCTTCTGATCCTGATCCTTTCCTTCTCAGCGTGCGCCGGCCATACGACCGCTTCGCGCGTACAAGCTCCCGGTAAAGAGGTGTCTGCGAAAACCGTGCTGCTAGAGAGCGGAGCGATGCTGCTCCAGCAGAAGCCGCCGATTGACGCCTTGAACATGTATTTGGATGGATTTCACTTTTACAACGGTCGCATCCAGGAGCAGGTGGAAGCCCATCATTTCTGCTCGGTCGTCAACGAGGAGATGACCCAGTGCGTCATTTTCGACGGCAACACCGGCGACGCCAAGCTCATGGGCGTGGAATATATCATCGGCAAACATCTTTTCGAGACCCTTTCACCGGAGGAGAAACCATTGTGGCACAGCCACGTTCACGAAGTGAAAAGCGGGCAATTGATCGCGCCCGGCATTCCGTCGACGGCTGAACACGAGCTCATGGAGAAGATTATTGGGACTTATGGCAAGACATGGCACATCTGGCATACCGACCAACACGCGGCGTTGCCGGTGGGCCATCCACTCTTGATGATGGGATTTACTGCGGACGGCCAAGCGCAGGCCAATATGGTCGACGGCCGCGATCGACGCTTCAAGATTCATGGCGAGGCCAAGCGCAGGGAGAGGGAAAATATTCCCGCCCCGCCGATTGCTGTGGGTGCCGATGCTTGGCAGCAGGGAGACATCAGGCAGCTCTCACTCAAGTCTCTCCAATCCGATGCAGTAGTGGCTCATCCGGACGAGCCAACCACACCATCGCCGCTACACAGACCCCGGTAACGACGTAAAGCGCCAGCCGGCGTAACACCACATTTCTAGAGGATGCATTCGTAGCGTAGCGCCGTGCATCTCAGCGCCCATGCGGCACCTGTGAGCCGAAGCCGATGGGGCGAGTATGATTGCAGACTCGACCTTGTAACGGATGTGATTGTGGACGCCTTCAATCTGTCAGAGGGAGAGAGGTGGCATGGTGAGATGGCTCGAGGCGATTCAATGTCGTCGCCCATGCCAGGTGCCGTCCCCTTGACTCGTTTTCTATGAGGATTATCTTTGGCCACAATTGACCGGCTGAACCGGATGGACTTGGTGGGAGGGCCCCTCTCTGGTAAGCGATATGGATCGGCTAGGCCCTCTCACCTGCCTGTCAGTTTCTTATATGTTCAATCTCTAACGTTCACCCATGATGGTGAAAGGAGGTCTATCATGATGGTACTCAACCAATTTCCCGCTGCGTTTCGTAA
>JAICUC010000385.1 GCA_025936075.1 Nitrospira sp.
ACATTGACCCTCATGAGTGACCCATCGACACATGACTCTGACAAATGATCCCGTTGCATGGCTGATTGGACATGATCAGAACGTGTGCGTCGACGAACGTCAGGATGTCCCTCTCCAAATGAAGATCATCGAAAGCCGCTGTTGAGTAGATTTCGAGACCTCTCGATGCGAACGACGATGCGGGGTAAGAATACTGTCCCTGGCAATATTCCTACTGATTGATCCGCGCGGCCTTGATGATTTTTTCTCCTCTGATCTGCTCCAAGAAGCGATCGGGGGGGACCGGCGGCGGAATAATCCGTACTTCCTGCCAACCTTCGTTCAGCGCTCCCTTATGGCCCTTCATTCCATTGACCCATTGATCGATGCTCTCCTGACTCGTTCCTTCGCTGAATGTCACCCAGAAAAGGAACGGCTGCTGGTTGCCCTGCATGCTGTCGGCCATTTTCAAGAGACGCTCCGGGCTTGGATCGGCGGCTTTCGGGACATTCGCCACCGCCGTCTGCAATTTGGCCTTCAGACTCTGATTGTTCTCTTCCAAGCCGGCCACTTCTTTCGACAACCGATCATTATCCGCCGTGAGACTATGGATCGCGGCTTCAAGCTGTTCCTGCTCGATCCGCCCTTTGTTCGCCACGTGTCGCGTCGTGCGGTCGGCCTCACGACCCACTGCTTCCAGCCGTTTCTCAAGCTCTTCCTTGACTTCTTCCTTGACCATCACCACGCTGGACGCCACAGATTCCTGAGTCGATGATAATTTGGCCACGGCTTGATGGAGCTGCACGATGCCGTTCTGCTGAGATGCAAGGGCTTCTCCTATCTTCGCCTGCATCCGCGCCACCTCATCCAGCTGCTGTTCAAGTCGTGCCGTTTCTGCCGGCGGCGATGCGGGAAGACTCGCTGTTTGGACGACCGGCGAGGGCGTGGGATCAGGCGTCATCCATATCGTCGCACGGTCGGCGACCAATCCCACGACGGCAATCGCCAAGAGCGCTTGCGTGAAAGCGACCATTCGCATTCCATAAGCGCCATATGCAACCGCTGGATCCGGATGGCGGGCCGTCAATCTGTCGGCAACTTCCGCCATGCTCTCCCAGACCCGACTCCAGAAACTGGGCGCAGGACTGAACAGCGCACTGAGCGTCCCCCCTTGTGCGCGGTTGTGAACACAGAGTTCGATCGTATCGGCGGAAAGCCGGAGACGGTCCGTTCTAAATCCATGATCGGGAGCGGTGAGCCCTCCCAGAAGAGTTCCTTCTTCAGTGCGAAGCTGCACCGTGTCGATGTGATCGACGCACTGGACTTGCAGCATCGCGCCGATTCCCGTTCCTTCAAGCTCTCCCACACGGCGCTCGTTGATATACACCTGGATGGGATCCGACGCGTGCCTGAGAGAGCGGCTGGATCGGCCGTTCAACGATTCAAGGAGTCGCGACCGATAGAGTTCCAGATCTTCTTCCTGACCCATATATCCTCCCTCGCAGGGCTGTTGAAAACTTCCGCCAGCGGCGTTCTCGCAGCGTGTAGAGACTCAACGTATGGCTCTAAGTACGTTTCGCTTCCTCATTTGCTGCGGCCTTGCTGAACGGTCTTTTTGAACAGCCTGCATGCTTTTGTAACCTAGGACTTTTTCGTCCTCTGCGCTGCTTCGAAACGGCTCGGCCCTAGGGCCGCACCTGCAATTCCAGGCGCGGTTTTTCGCCGACCGCTGATCCGCCTGATCCCAGTCCCCAGGCCGTTTGCATACAATCGAGACAGAGCGCCAGGTGCCAAATCCGGTAATCGCAACCATAGCCCTGAGTAAACATCTCTCCCCATTGAGATCGCGAGAGACAGGGATAATGGTCCGGCTCGCTTTTTCGATAATGGGCCTGCGCCACCCGGATGAGCTGCTCAGCCTCGCTGTTGAATCGTTGTCGATGGCGCTGCTGCTGGTTCCCCAGCTCCGCGAGCTCCGCCTTCGTCACGCCCATCTCATCCATCGTGCGCTGCCAGCCGGTGTCGCGCCACCGGCGAAAATTCTTATAGATGCGCTGGCTCTCCAACCCGTTGAGTCCGGTCACCGCGATCACTTCTCCCGGCCCCCATCCATAGGAGTGGTGATAAATCGCGATCAGCGCGTCACGGCTGACGACCGCCCGCGCCACAAGTCCGTCGACAAATCGACCGAGCGGCCTGAGCACGTCCGGATGATAACAAAACGGTTCCGGTTTGCTGTGCTGTTTGGCCACTAACGAGTCGAACAGAAACAACGGGCGGCACGGCACTTCACTGCGTCCACAGACGAGAAACCGCTCGAGGTATTCGGAGCCCCAGCGCAGCGCGAATTTTTCATGCTCGATATCGTCGTTCCACTGGCCGGTTTCTCGCAAAAATCGTTTTGTATAGCCCGTCGCTCGATCCAACAACATCGGCACCGCCTGTGAGACGACCCGATCGAACTCTTCCGACGTCGATACCACCTCTTCGAGGCGGCTTACCGTTGCCGTACGATCAGACATCGCCTGGCTCTTACCGAGCGTGTTCTGCATTCTTGTCAGCTGCATTGTGCCTCCATGGACACCGGGACGGCATTGGACAAATATCTCTTCTCCCTCGCGATTTTGTCCGTTGTTCGATCAGTGCAACCTTGATAGGCAGTACAGAGGTTCCTGCTTGCGACCGGCAATACCCACCGTGAGACAGAAATCCGCTCATTCATGCCGGGCGATACGACTGACCCATTAATTAACCAGATTTCCTTGGGTAATTGCCAGTGCTTTGAAGGCAAGGGTGGAAGGCCGGTTTTGGACACCCGGTCGGTATCACAAGCCGAGTCGGGAAGCGTACGTCACGTCGATTCCGGCAATGGGACTGAGGAAGTCACGGTCGCGCCTTGACCCGGTCGGCTGACGATGTGGACAGTCCCTCCGAACGAGCGTAATCGTTCACGCATCCCGACAATCCCCGTCGCTTCTCGCTTGGTCGGCAACAATCCAGGATCAAACCCCACCCCGTCATCCGTCACGTGCAGTTCGACCGTTTGGTGTGTCCCTGTCAATGTCACGGTGACGCGCTTCGCATTCGCGTGTTTCGCGATATTGGTCAGACTGTCCTGCAACAGGCGAAAGAGAGCCGTCATGATCGGAGGTGGAATGACCGGCGCGACATGCGGCTCGACAAACTTCACCTCGAAGCCGGCTTTCCCGCTGAAT